>JBGQCW010000042.1:0-10807 GCA_041495565.1 Candidatus Acidiferrum sp. | reverse complement strand
CTCGAAGGCCATCGCCAGCGCGACGAAGAAGAAGGACAAACCTTTACGAAAAAGATCGGCCAGGAAGTGCTGCCAAAATTCCTGAGTGTCATCGATGATCCGACCACGCACGAAATTGCGGGAATGAAACTGGCGGGTTCCTACGACTTTGATAGCGAAGGCGAACCATCCCGCTCCGTCGACGTCATCCAGAACGGCGTGCTGAAAAATTTCCTAATGTCGCGCATGCCCATCAAGAATTTCAGCCAGTCCAACGGTCACGGCCGCAATCAGCCCGGCCTGATGCCCACGGGACGCCAGGGCAATCTCATCGTCACCTCGTCGCAAACCGTGCCCGAAGCGCAGATGCGGCAAAAGTTGATCGATGAAGCGAAAAAACAAGGCAAGCCCTACGGCTTGTACTTCGACGACATCCAGGGCGGATTCACGCTGACCACGCGTGCCCTCCCGCAAGCCTTCCAGGTGCTTCCGGTGATCGTTTACAAAGTTTACGCCGACGGCCGCCCCGACGAATTGGTCCGCGGAGTGGACATCGTCGGCACGCCGCTCGCGGCGCTGACGCGCATCTTGACCACTGGCGACCAGCAGCACGTTTTCAACGGCGTCTGTGGCGCGGAAAGCGGCCAGGTCCCCGTCGCCGCCGTTGCGCCGGCGATGCTCTTCTCCGAAATGGAAGTCCAGAAGCGCGCGCACGAGCACGAGCGCCCGCCGCTGTTGCCGCCACCCGGTTTTGAAGACAGTGGCGCCAGCAACGATGCGCATTCGAAACCGGCGGTGAAGCCGTGAAAATCATGCGCCAAATCACACTCACGATTGCCGTAGCTTTGTTCACACTCAACTCCGCCCCTGCTCGCGCCACGGACGACGCGAAGCCAGCGCCAGACGCGGCCATGGCCGCGGCGCACGCCGCCGCGAAGGGCGACGGCCTCCTCGAAGCGCTTCTCACCGAACTAGATCGTTCGAAAGCGCAGCTCAAGATGGATCAGGTGCAGTCGCCGTATTACATCGAATACCGCGTGAACGAGTTGGACGACTTCGGCGCGGAAACGGCGTTCGGCGCGTTGCGCGAGAGCCAGCACATCCATGTCCGAGTTCTGCGCGTCGTTGTGCGCATCGGCGACTACAAACAGGATAGCTATTTCGGACGCGGCCAGGGAGAAACCAGCATCCTTCCGCTCGATAACGATCCCATCGCGCTGCGCCACCAAATTTGGCTCGCCACCGATGAAGCTTACAAAGCCGCCGGCCAGGCGCTCGCGGAAAAACAGGCGGCACTCAAACAATTCAGCGCGGATCCCAATCCCGTCGATGATTTCGCGAAAGCTCCTCCTGTAATCGCCGTTGAACCGACGGTGATGATGAAAGTGGATGAAGCGGCGTGGAAAAAAACTCTCGAAGACGTAACCAGCCTCTATAAGCAATACCCGGACGTGCAATCGGTGACGGCATCGGCGCGCTTCTCTGCCGTCAATGAATACCTCGTGAATTCCGAGGGCACGGTAACGCGCAACGGAAAAACCACCTACCTCGTGCAATTGAATAGCTCGGCGCAGGCCGCGGACGGCATGCGCCTGGGCCGCAGCCCGGCTTACATGGTCGCGCGGCTCCAAGAACTGCCGGCTCACGACGCGCTCATCGCCGACGCCAAGAAAATGCTCGAAACGGTTGTGGCATTGCGGCGAGCTCCGATCGTCGAAGAGGAGTATCGCGGGCCGGTGCTGTTTGCCGCAGACGCTGCCGACGACATCGTGGCTTCGCTGATCGGACAAAACGTGCTGGGGCGAAAACCGCAGCTCGGCAAGCCGAACCGCACGACGGGAGCATTCGCGACGAGCTACAAGACGCGCGTGCTGCCAAATTTCATGTCCCTCGTCGATGATCCGACGATGAAGGAATTCCAGGGCAAGAGCATCGTCGGTAATTACGCCGTGGACAGCGAAGGCGTGAAGGCGCAAGCCGTCAACGTGATCGAAAACGGCACGCTGACGAATTACCTGGTGGGCCGCCAGCCGCTCCGGGACATTCCTGCTTCGAACGGTCACGGACGCGCGGCGCCGGGATCTTTCCCCGGTCCCAGCCTCGGCGTGCTGCTGGTGAAAAGCTCGGAAGCGCAGTCGCCGGACGTCCTGAAACAAAAAGTAATTCAGATGGTCAAGGACCAGGACAAGCCCTACGGCTATCGAGTGGACACGCTCGGGCCAGGCAATGCGCCGCGGCTGCTCTATCGCGTGTACGCCAAAGACGGCCACGAAGAGCTGGTGCGCGGCGCGGTGTTCAACGAACTGGATATTCGCGCAATCCGCAATGACTTGATCGCCGTCGGCAACGATCCACTCGTGAGCAATCGTACCGGCGGCGCGCCGACGACCATCATCTGCCCCTCGCTGCTCTTCGGCGAGCTGGAAGTGAAGCGCGCGGACACCAGCAAGGACAAGCTGCCGGATTATCCCCCACCGCCGCTCGCAAAATAGTGGCCTTTGTAGACGCCGGGCTTCAGCCCGGCATTTTGCGGATGAAACGGCGTTCCCACGTTTTGCGCCCCCGGTTCAGATCCGTAACGCCGCGATCTTTCTCCGAGAATTTGTCCTCCAGTTGACTGTAAACTGTGAACCGCCGACTATTTCTACTATGACCCTTCGCGAAAGACTCGAGTGGCTGACCCGGATGGTGTTCCTGGTGTTCATCCTGGCGTCGGCGGCGTTTTTGAGCGCCATCACGGCGATGCGCATCGCGATCCACGGGCGCGAAGTGACCATGCCCAATCTGGTCGGCAAAAATGTTTCCGAAGCCAGCCAGATGCTGCACTCGCGCGGACTGGTGCTGCGCGTAGCGGACCGCATCTACAGCGATCAGCCCATCAACGTCGTCGTGCGGCAAACCCCAACCTCGGGCTTGCTGATGAAAGTCTCTCAACAAGCCCACGTGGTGCTGAGCCTTGGGCAGCGGCAACTGCAGATTCCGCTGCTCGAAGGCAATTCCCTGCGCGCGTCGCGCATCGAACTCCTGCGCGCGGGTTTGCAGGTCGGCGAAGTTTCCAGCGTGACGATGGCGGACCAGCCGGCGGACACCGTGGTGATTCAAAATCCCAAACCTGGCGCGGGAGCGTCCTCGCCGCGCGTGGACGTACTGGTCTCGCAAGGACCCCGCGAGAACGCCTATGTCATGCCGCACCTCGTCGGTTTGAACGAGACGGACGCGCAGCACCGGCTGGACGTCGCTCAAATGCGCCGCAAAGTAAATTACGTCACCGCCCCGCAGTGGCCGCACGGCGCGGTGATCGATCAGTCCCCGATGGGCGGCGCGCGCGTCCCGGTGTCCTCGACAATTGAATTGACCGTCGCAAATTGAAGCAGTGGAACGTCTACTTTTTCTCGTCGTACAACTGCCGGAACAATCTCACCGTCCCCGGCCCGTGCCCCGCATAGTGATTATTCGCATACGCAAAAATCTTCAAATTTCGTGCCACAAACTGCCGGAACAGCTCGGCCCAATGCGCCAGCTCCCCGCGCCGGTCAAGGATCGTCTTGTCCCACGTCTTCGTTTGCTCCTCGATGCCCTTGCGATCGCCCAGCCAACGCACGTACGTAAAGTCCGCCGTGATCAAGTCAAACTTTTCCTTCATCTCCCACGGCCGCGGCATCCAGCTCTGGTCAATCAGCGCCAGCGCCACACCGTGCTCCCGCAAGAGATCCGCAAATTTAGCGTCCAGCCAATACTTGTTTCGTATCTCCACCGCATATTGAAAACCCTTCGGAAGCCGCTTCAGGAACGGTTTCAAGCGCGCCAGGAATTCCGCCCCGCTCGCAAATTTGGACTTGTTGAAGTACCCGAATTGAAAAAGCAGCGGCCCCAGCTTTTCCCCCAGCGCCTCCATCGTCTCCAGGAAGTGCTTCAGGTCCTCGCCGCAATCCACCAGCACTTTTTCATGCGTGATCACCTGCGGAACCTTCGCCGCGAAAAGGAATCCCGGCGGAGTCTTCGCGTACCAGCCTTTCACCGTGGAAAGCGCCGGCGTGCGATAGAACGTATTGTCCAGCTCGACGGTGTCGAATTTCGTCGCGTAGTAGGAAAGCTGCTCGCGCGGCTGGAGGCCCTTCGGGTAGAAAGTGCCTTCCCATCCCTCCGCCGTGAACGCGCTCGTTCCAATCCGTATCTCCGCCATAGCCGTGCGATTCTACACCCGCCCAGTGGACCACCATGGTGCGTCCTCAAGAGGGCGACTAGTTTCGGAGCGCCGTACCGGAACTTGTGCCGCCTGCCACGGCCGTTTCGTGATGCGAGGGTTTCCCAGCGGCGGCACGTTAGTTCGCCGCCGAACTCTCCAGGGCGGCTCTGTCCGTAAGAACTAGATTGGAGCCCTTCCATTGAATCATCCCCTTCTTCTTGAACCCCGACAGAAGCCGCGTCACCGTCTCTCGCGAAATCCCAATGACCTGAGCAATTTCCTCATGAGTCAAAGTGAATCGCGCAACGGCCTGATCATGGAACGGGCGATTGCTCTCGCACCAATCGAGAAGAAAGATCGCAAGTTTTTGGCTCGCGGATCGCGAAAGCCCCATCGCGCGCACTCCCGCGATGACTGAACAATAGGATTCGCTCAACTGCTTGGCCACCTGCACTGCAAGTTCACCATTGCGCCGCATAAGAGCAACGACATGTTCGCGTTCGACGAAGCTTGTCTGCGTCGGTTGGGTCGCTTCCGCCCACGCTTCATAAGGCTGGCTTGACAGCGTCCCAGCCAAACCAAGTATTTCCCCTGGATCGGCAAACCTTAGAATGAAGGTTTTCCCATCCGCCGATGACGTGAAGAGTTTTACGCGGCCTGAATGGAGAATAAATATCCCGCGGGAAGGCTGGCCTTCACCGAACAAAACTGCACCCTTTGGGTAGTAGGCGGGGATCGCAAATGCTGCGAGCCTGTTAAAGACTTCGGGAGAGATGTTGCCGCACTTCCTGGGTGGCCGGTAAGAGCGTTTGTGGCAATTCGCGACGCTCTCCACTTGATGGGCTGCTAACATGGAAACACCTCCCGGGAAGTTGCCGTTCGATATTCAGATGGCATCGAGTCACCGTTCATCGCAGGCGTCATCCCTTTCGTCGATCGGGCCCAATAGCTTTCCTGGCTTGCCCAATTTCGCGCCCGTTAAATTGCACGCCCACTGCGAATGGGCCGCGCAGAGAGCCGGCGACGCGGCGGGTCCACGCACCGTTATGGCGTCCCCGTTGACTTCACTGACTTCCGATGAGCTTGCTTCGACCACTCGAAAGTTTTCTTGGCCTGTTCCATTGCTTACTTGGAATGCTCGCGTCCGGTCCCATCCCCGGTGCCCGTGCATGTTAGGACTATCCCATTTTTCAAACTGTCCAATTATGAACACTCGCGCCGCGCAATGGCCGCACGGGGGCAAGTTCATCTTGCCATGCTGATTTTGGGTACTCATGACGGTTTCTGGCTCGGGTCGGGATCCGGGATGGCGACTTTCTTCGGAGCGCTGGGGTCGATGATTCCCGCGGCGCGATCGGCGTCAATCGCGGGCAGAGTGCGCAGGAGCAGGCTGCCGATGTAAGCGAGAACGGCGGCGCGACGAGTCGAGATGCGGTTCTGCGAGGTGAGCAAGAAGAGATTGCGCAGGGAGTAGTTGATGCCCTGGGCGGTTTGGAAGGCCTGGGAAAACTTTACCAGGATCTCGGAGACGTCAGCGCTCTCCTTTTGTTTCTGCTCCGTGTGATGTTGCGGACAGAGGTCGGAGTGTGCGTCCGAAACGAAGAGACGGCATTGACGGCCGCTGGAATCGCGATGGGCGCAACGGACGCATAGAATAGCGGATTTAGCAGTTTGCAGTTTCATTTTGGTCCTCGATTTGAGGGGCGGGGTACCCCACCCCCCGGTGTTTTTGCGAAAGAGTTCGGAATTGCTTGAAAACAAGAGAGTTGTGTTTTTTGAGAGTACAAAAGAGTTTGGAAGAGTGTGAAAGGAAAAGAGATAGGTCGAAAATCGTTGGCACGTCTGAACGTTGGAACGGTGCACGTCGAAGAAAACAAAGGAGAAAGGAAGATTCAAGGTAGAGATTACGTCGACGAAGGCTTCCCTGAGGGGAATAAGCGGGATTGTGGCTGACGATCATAACAAATGTTACCATAATAGTACCGTACTTGTCAAGGAATATTTGGAAGTGATTGGCAGGAAAGGGGATAGGCCTAAGCCATGTTGGAAGATTGCACGTTTGGCGGAGATGCCCGCCTTCTCTGATGCTACGGCCTGCGGGGGCAGCGCTGCCTGGAAGCGAGTGTAGGCGTTAAGAAGGCGCTCCGACCGGAGATCGGAGCGCGCGCGGGAAGCAGCGCTCCCCACGCGCGGGATTGAGCTATGCGCCAGCGGCGCGGGAGGTGTTGACGAGTTTGGCGGCAACGAGCAGGCCTTGCCGGAGGGAAGCTAATTGTTTGGTTTGAGCGATGATGGACTCCAGGGAATTGCGAAGGAAGGCCACTTCCGCCGGGGTAGTCCATCCCGGGAAGTGAATGATTTTGAACAACTCATCCATGTCGCTGGTATCGGAGAAAGCGGCATGACTGGATTTGATGGTTTGGACGTGGGCTTCGATCAGGGACAGTTCGTGTTTTTCCATGTAGGTACACCTCACACGAGACGCGAAGCGCCGTCAACGCCTCAGGTGGCCTGCTCCAGGCGATTCGCGGAGGAGCGGGAGACCCGAGGATCGCTGCGGCTGGATGCTGCGGCTCGTCTTTCGGAGAGTAGTGTTTTGGGGGCGGGCAGCGTTTCAAGGAATCCCTTTGTAGGAGGAGGAGCGCTAGCCGTCTCGGGAAAAACGGAAGCGAAGAAAGGCCCACCCTTTGCCAAGAGCAACACCGCAAAGGGTAGGCCACCCAGAAGCGTCTTAACGCGTTAAGGATGCGCCACCCGCCAGCCTGTCGCGAGCAGAATAAGCGCTTCTCTCAAGACCGAGAGATGGAAAGCACCGCTCGCACGCTACGTTGGGCAGCATGTGGAGAAAAGCCATCTTGACAATGAATTCAGTGAAATAATCCGATTTCTCCGCCGTATTGCACCCAGAGTACGAGAAAATACTTCATTGTCCTCATGATCTGGCGGCTGGCCCATCTTTCGCGGGGCGCGAAAGATGGGGCGTTTGACTTTTCCTCGGTCATCTGGCGACGCCGTCTAACGTATTTCCGCAGGGACCGAGATCTAGTTCATCGCGGCGCTTTAGCCGGAATGAAGCGCATGCACGGGCAGTAGCCTTTGTAGTCGCCGGGGGCATGGCAGGAATGCTTGAGTGCGGCGTGGCTGCTGGCGGGGTGGCCGCAGGAGCAGAGCACTCGCCCAAACTTTCGCAAATCGCCCGCGGCGAGGCCCCGTCTCCCAAGTGCCGCTGCTTTCTCTCGTGGGTTCTTACTGGTCATAGTTCCTCATTGGGTTCCTCACTGGCCGCGTGGCCCGGCGTTTCGCGCGGCGCGAAAGGTGGGGCCTTTGCCATTGCCTCCCTCATCATGCGACGCCATCGAGCAGTTTTCCAGCATTCTTTCGAATTCGCGGGTAGCCCAGTGGAAAGCACCGTCGGCGAGAACCGAGGATCAAAATCAGAATTTAACGCAGAGACGCGGAGGGAACGCGGAGAAGAAGGATGCCGCCCTAGGAAGGGCGTCGCTACAAAACCTTTTGGGAGAAGGACACCGGTCTGAAGACCGGCCACTACAACGGCCCGGCCGCCCGGGTGCACGCGCCAGAAATAGTTTGGCGGCGCGCGCAGGCGGCGCGACCGCAAGCGGCGCGAAGGATTATTTCGCGGCGTCCTTTTTGTGCAGCGTGGTGCACATGGTGAGAGCGGTGTTGGGATCGACGGCGCTGTCGCCTGCGTCGACCAACTGGATGATGCCCTGCTTGTCGATGACGATGTTGGCGCGCAGAGCCCATTCGTAGGTTTCGTTTTGGATGTCATAACCCTTGAGGATGCCGTAAGATTTCAGCATCTTGCGGTTCATGTCGCTGAGGAGCGGGAAGGTGACGCCGATTTGCTTGGCGAAGGCGGCGTTGGCAGCGGGACTATCGAGACTGACTCCAAAGACTTCCGTATCCGAGGTGTCAATCTTACCGGAGGCGATTCCAGCCTGGACCGCCTGAAGTTGCTTCGTTCAACCACCGGTGAAGGCCAGGACGTAGACGGCGAGAAAGACGTTCTTCTTGCCGCGATAGTCGCTGAGCTTCACGGTTTTCCACCCGTCGCTGAGAAGAGTGAATTCCGGGGCCGTGTCACCGACCTTGAGGGTCATTTTGGCGACTTGGGACTTTTCGGCTTGGGGCAGAACAGGAGCTGCGGCGAGCGCGGCCGCCACCAGGAGCCCGAGAGCGAGCGAATGTTTCATGGAGAATCTTTCCTCCTAACAGGGATGCAAACGACAGCAGGAGCTTACACCCTGCCAATCTACTTAGACCAGCGGAGTGATGGAAATATTCCCTAATTCTTGCAGAATGGGAATGGTGGGAACTTCAGGACGCCAGAACGCGTATCCATAGGCAGAAGGGGGCTCGTGTGGACCAACAAATCGCAGGAAATCAGAAGATGCGTGGATCTCGTCGCCGAGGCAGTGCCTTCAAGGAGCTTGCACTCCTTGGAACAATTTGCGCTGTGCTTGGTGTGCTGGCCTTGCTGCCGGCGACTTCGGCAAGTGCGGGCGCCATCCGAGGAACACAGGATCAGGATAAGGACAGCGCGGGTGTGATCTTCAGCAAGCAGGCGACGCCCAAAGAAGTGGGATTGCCGGTATACCCAGGAGCGAAGCTGCACAAGGACGAAAAGGACGATTCCGCTTCGGTTCGGATGGGGATTTGGGGCAGCACGTTTGGCTTCAAGCTGGCGGTGATGAAAATGGAGTCGAACGACGCGCCGGAAAAGATTGCGGAGTTCTACAAGAAAGTGCTGGCGAAATACGGCACGGTTTTGAATTGCTCGGATGCGTCGCAGAAGGCAAGCACCAAAGAGAAGAGCGGATCTTCGAACCAACTCGAGTGCGATGATGACAAACCGGAAAAGGGCGGGCTGCTGTTTAAGGCGGGGACCAAGGAGAAGCAGCACCTCGTCGCAATCCAACCCAATGGACAGGGTAGCCTCTTCCAGTTGGTGTACGTGGAAGCGCGGGGCGGCGATAAAGACAAAAAGGCGCTGTGAAAAGGACCTTTTAGGCGCAAGGAGGAGTGCCGAGGCAACCTTTTGTGGAGCGATGTGGCATCACAGAGAGGGGCAGCCCGGCGGAGACCTGGCCGGAGGGGCAAAGTTGTTGTTCGGCCTGGCCTTTCGTTCAGGGTATACTTGGACGTTCCAAGCTGTGGGGATTCGTGAAGCTCCCAGGGCTTCGGCAGGCTGCGGCGAGGAACCCCAGATTCGCGAGAGAGGTGAAGTTTGCGCCGTACTTTTATTGCATCAACCGCGAAGCGTTTGATCCTCGTTTTGATGACCGGAGTATTTCTGCTGAGCGCCGTCCGGTGCGACGCTCAAATCTTCCATCGAAAGAAAAAAGTCAACAAATCCACCAGCGCGGAGAACACCGCCGAGCCGGACAAGATTCTGTACGACAAGGCGATCGAAGACATCAAGCACGGACGGCATGAAGTGGGCAGGCTGAACCTGCAGACGCTGATCAACACGTATCCGGACAGCGAATACCTGGCCAAGGCGAAGCTTTCGATTGCCGATTCGTTCTTCAAAGAGAGCGGCAAGGCGAACATGACGCAGGCGATCCAAGGCTACAAGGATTTCATCGTGTTCTTCCCGTTCCTGCAAGAAGCGGCATACGCACAGTTGCAAGTCGCGATGGCGCACTACAGGCAGATGGAAAAACCGGACCGCGACCGAACCGAGGCGCGCGCGGCCGAGGACGAGTTCCAGACCTATTTGCAGAAATATCCTAAAGATCCTCTGGAGGGAAAAGCGGAACAGCATTTGCGCGAAGTGCAGGAAGTGCTGGCGGAAGGAGACTTCCGCGTGGGCTACTACTACTACGTGAAGGGCGACAAGAAGGCCGCGGAGTTCAGACTCAAGAGCATTACGCGCCGGTACCCGCTCTACAGCAAGGCCGACCGCGCGCTGTGGATGCTTGGGAGCATTTGGGAAGGAACGGAAAAGAAGGATTTTGCAGCGAATTATTACGCCCAAATTGTCCGGAACTATCCGCTGTCGTCGCTGGTACCGGATGCGAAAAACCGTTTGAAGGCGCTGGGAGCGCCGGTGCCGCAGGCAGATCCGAAAGCGGTGGCATGGATGACCGCGGAACTAAACGCGCCGCGGCAGCGAACCAGCCTGGTCAAGAAACCGATGGGATTTCTCCGCTCCGGACCCGGACAGGAATTGCAAGTTGCCTCACGAACCGGAAAGCCGACCTTGGAGCCGGAATCAGAGAGCTCATCGGGCGTTGATATTCTGACGGGCGGGGACCAAACGCGAAAGCCCGGGACGGGAACCGGCATCGTCGCCACCGTGACACCGGGAAGCGGCGGCGGAACGACGGGCGCGGCGGAGAACGTAGCACCTGCAACGGATGGGGGCACGCCGAATTCCGAAGCGCAAACAGATCCAAACGCTGTGGCGCCGCCAGCCGATCCCAACAATCCCGCAGCGGCAAGTGATTCAGCAAATGGCAGCGGCACAACCCCTGCTGGAACAGCGGACGCTGCACCCAAGACGGATGCAGCAACTGGTGCGGGACAAGCTGCCGACGCGGCCAAGACGGATGCGGCGCCGGCACAAAACGGAGATAAGAAGAAAGAATCGACCAGCAAGAAAAAGAAGGGGCT
>JBGQCW010000041.1:0-10812 GCA_041495565.1 Candidatus Acidiferrum sp. | reverse complement strand
TTCGCGCATACGCTTCTTCAAGCGCTTAATTTGGCGCACGCTCAAGGAAAGGAGTCCGGCAGCTCTGGCACACGCCAACTCCCCCTTCACGCATCTGGAAATGACTGCCACGCGTTGTAGTTCTTTCTGGCTCAATGCAAATGTCTCCCTGTTCATGGGGTGACAGAATTATGGAGCTAAGACAACCGGAAATACACAACATTGACGCACTTCACGTTTCGCGAGACGATTAAAGTTTTGGACAAGGTGCCGAAATGGATCTGGGGCTCACCGGCCGCGTCGCCATCGTGGCGGCGGCCAGCAAGGGACTCGGCCGCGCCGTCGCGGAAGAATTCGCGCGCGAAGGTGCGCATGTGGCCATCTGCGCGCGCACCGCCGCCACCCTCGAAGCGACTGCCGCACACATCCAAAAAATCACGGGCCGCGAAGTCTTCCATCAAGCGCTCGATGTCACTGATTCCGCAACAGTTGCCGCCTTTGTTGCCGCTGTCGACACCCGCTTCGGCCGCATCGATATCTGCGTTACCAATTCCGGCGGGCCTCCGTCTAACCTCTTTAAGAACACCCAGCCGGAAGACTGGCGGGCCGCCATCGACCAGCTTTTGATGAGCGCGGTCTTTTTTGCGAGGGAAACTCTGCCGCGCATGCAGAAAAACAAGTGGGGACGTCTGATTACCATTACTTCGTCTGCGGTCAAGCAGCCCGTTGAGGGCCTCTTGCTCTCGAATTCGATTCGCGCGGCCGTCACCGGCCTGGCGCGCACCCTCGCCAATGAATACGCCGCCGATGGCATCACGGTGAACAACGTTTGCCCCGGCTTCACGCGCACCGCGCGCCTCGACAATCTTGCTGCCTCCATCTCCAAGCGCACCGGAGCGAAGCCGGAAGAGGTTTTCGCCGGCTGGGAGCGTGAAATTCCCGCTGGCCGTGTCGGCACTCCTGAAGAATTCGCCGCGGTTGTCGCGTTCCTGGCTTCGGAGCGCGCCAGCTATGTCAACGGCACTTCCATCGCCGTCGACGGCGGCCTCGTCAGGAGTCTCCTCTAGATCGCAATGGCCGCTGCAACCCGCCGTCTCGAACTCACCCTTCTCGCAGAGCGCTTCGCCATTTCGCGGCTCGCCGCCGACGCACCCGTCCCCGACTGGGCGACGCAAGGTCCCTTCTTTTCCGTCACGCGCACGGGTGATGAGCTTTCCGTCGTCAGTGAAATCTCTCAAGTCCCGGTCGGCGTACAATCCCAACCCGGCTGGCGCGTTTTCAAAGTTCACGGGCCCTTTGTGTTGTCGGAAATTGGCGTGCTGTCCGCGCTTGCCGCGCCACTCGCCGAAGCAAAAATCAGTTTGTTTGCTGTTTCCACTTTTGATACGGATTACCTGCTCGTGGCCGCCGAGACTCTCTCAGCCGCTATCACCGCACTTGGGCGGGCAGGACACACCATTCACGGGAGCAAAGCGGAATGATCATTGAATCCTCTCGCAACATCAAGCGCCGTCGCAGTCGCCCGCAGTATTTCGCTCTCGGCGCGCTGCTGGCGATTTTCATCGCCGCGCAGCAACTCCGCGCCGATGAGCCTTTCGCGCGCAGCCGCGACTATGACTTACAGCATTCGAAAATCGCCTTGCGGTTCGACCTCGACCAGAAAAAAGTTCTTGGTGACGTCACGCATACGCTCTCGATCCTTCATGACGGCACGGCGAAAATCGTTTTCGACTCGGTAGGCCTCACGATTCAAACTGTGACCGTCAACAAATCCGCATCCAAGTTCGAGACTTCCGCCGGCAAACTGATCGTTTCCCTTCCCACCGCCGCGAAAGCCGGGGAAAAGTTCGATGTCGCCATCCGCTACGAAGGCAGACCCGCCAAGGGCATGTACTTCATCTTGCCGGACAAGGACTACCCCGACCGTCCCAAGCAGATTTGGACCCAGGGCGAATCCGAAGACACGCGCTACTACCTGCCGACGTACGACTATCCGAACGATCGTCTGACTACCGAAACCATCCTCACGGTCCCCGCCTCCTGGATCACCGTTTCGAACGGCAAGCTCATCAGCATCACGGACGCCGGCAAAGGTCTCAAAACCTGGACGTGGAAAGAGTCCGTTCCCAGTTCGACCTACTTGATTACGGTCGTCGCCGGTGAATACGACGAAGTGAAAGAGACCTGGCGCGGCATTCCCGTCACTTATTACGCGCCGAAGGGCCGCGGCGATCGCCTGCCCGTCAATTATGGCCGCACACCGGCGATGTTGGAGCTGTTCAGCAAGAAATTCGGCGTGGACTATCCGTGGGAAAAATACGCGCAGGTCATGGTGGATGATTTCGTCGCCGGCGGCATGGAGAATTCCAGCGCCACCACCAACACCAGCAGCTCGCTCGTCCATCCCAAGCTTGCTCCCGAATACACCACCGGAGAAGACGGCTTGATCTCTCACGAGCTCGCTCACCAGTGGTTCGGCGACCTCGTCACTTGCAAGGATTGGGGCGACATCTGGCTCAACGAGGGATTCGCCACTTTCGCAGAGTTCGTGTGGAGCGAAGCGCACTTCGGAAAGGATCAGGGCGACTACGAGCGATGGTCAGGCGCACGCGAGTGGCTGGAAAGCAAGCATCTGTGGAACAAGCCCATCGTGCGTCATGATTTCGACGATTCCAGCGAATTCGACGGCAACGCCTACGGCAAAGGGGCGTTGGTCCTTTATATGCTGCGCCACCAACTCGGCGATGACGCCTTCTACCGCGGCATCAAGCATTATCTCGAAGTGAATCGCGGCAAGAATGTCGTCACCGCCGATTTCGCCAAGGCCATCGAAGAAGCCACGCACACCAACGTGGACGAATTCTTTAGTCAATGGCTTTACGGCGCAGGCGCGCCGAAGTTCGACCTGAGCTACACCTACGACAACGAAAAACACCAGGTCGCTCTTGCCGTCAAACAGACGCAGAATGTCGAAGGCCGCGTGGGTATCTTTCGCGTTCCCGTCGAAGTCGAAATCACCACGACCGCCGGACCCAAGCTCTATCCCATCACCATTTCGAAGCCCCAAGAGCTCTTCACCTTTCCCTCGGAATCCGCGCCACTCCTCGTGCTCTTCGACAAGGGCGGCCACGTCCTCAAGTCCGCCGAGTTCCACAAGGAAAAGAAAGAGTGGCTCTATCAATTGAAAAATGCCGCGGATCTCGCCGACCGCGCCGACGCAGCGATTGCGCTCGGCAAAATCAAGAAGGATGAGGAAGTCGTCGCTGCCCTCGGAGACGCGCTGCGTAACGACAAAGCTTGGGGAGTCCGCGCTACCGCTGCTGATACTCTCGGCGAACTCGGCGGCGCCGCTGCGTCGAAGCTGCTCCTCGAGGACGCAAATTCGAACGACGGGCCGTGGGTCCGCAACCGCATCGTCAATGCGCTTGGCAATTTCAAGGACGACGCGGCCGTCGCGGCCAAACTCAACTCCATCGCGAAAGAGGACGCCTCTTATCGCGCTCGGGCCTCCGCGTTGCAGGCGCTCGGCCGCCTCAAGGCGCCCAATGCGTTTGCGACGCTCGAAGCCGCCGTCGCCGCCGATTCACCCGATGGCTTTCTTCGCAACGCTGCTCTTCGTGCGCTCAGCTCGCTCGGCGACGACAAGGCCGTACCGCTTCTCTTGCAGTGGTCCGCCGTCGGAAAGCCCATCGAATCCCGCACCGCGGCTATCTACAGCCTCGCGCGTCTCCAGAAGGACAATAAGGACATTACCAAGCAACTTGCTTGCTATCTTAATGAACCTCGTCATCCGATTCGCATGGCCAGCATCTTTGGTCTGGGCAGCCGCGGCGACGCCTCAGCCATTCCAGCGCTCGAAGCTCTCTTGAAAAGCGATGATCTCAGCATTGAAGTGGCGCCGATGATCAAGGGACAGATCGCGCGCCTGAAAAAACCCGCGGATGCCAAGCCCGGTGCTCATCCCGGCGCCGGTGAGGATGGCGAAGAATCCGCTGGAGGTGGCGCTGGAGAGAAGATTACGACCGATCGACGGCTCGAGATACTCGAGCGACTCATCAAGGAGATGAGCGAGCGCCTCAAGTCTATCGAATCACGCCTCCCGCCCCTGAAAAACTAACTGACGCATTTTCCCCCTAGGGGCGGACGGAGATCCGCCCTCTTTTTTCCTCTGCGACCTCTGTGTCCTCAGTGTTAAATTCTTTCTTTCATCAAGGTTCCGCAATCAAAATCCGCAAATCGCGCAAATTGTTTCCCGTCGGCCCCGTGATAATGGCATCTTCAAGCCGAGAAAAAAAGGTGAACGCATCACTCCGCCGAAACGCGTCCGCGGGATCGAGCCCGGCTGCGCGCGCCCGCTCCAGCGTCTCGTCGTCCGCCACGGCGCCCGCCGCAGGACTATTTCCATCGACTCCATCCGTCCCGGCACTGAGCACGGCAATCTTCTTTCCCGCAATCTTCTCCACGCAAGCCAGTACAAACGCCGAATTCCTGCCACCGATTCCATTGCCGGTAACCGGCGAGCTCACTTCTCCATCGGCAATCAAGGCCACCCGCTGGCCGCGGTGCATCTTTCGCAGTTCTCCCAACTGCTCCAGCAAATATTCCGCCGCCTTCTCCACCGGCCAGTCGTCCGTCGCATTGTCGCAACAAGCGATGAACCCTTTCGCTTCTGCAGCGTGATGCGCTGGATGGAGCAGATCATCCATTCCCAGTAGCAACAAAAAATGTGCGTTCCGAAATGCCAGAGCATCGGCTTTCGGACTCTCCGGTATTTTCCCCTCGTCAAATCGGCGGCGCAGTAGTGGCGGAAGTTTCTCGCGAAGGGAATACTCATCAATGACGCGCTTCGCATCAACCACCGTGGTCGGATCAGGCAGCGTCGGCCCGGACGCCAGTGCCGATTCCTTCCCCACCGGCACATCGCTCACCGCCAGCGTGATCTTCGTTGCGCCATTCGCCGCAGCCGCGAGGCGCCCGCCCTTCACGGCCGAAACATGTTTCCGAACTGTATTGATTGCATCGATGGGCGCGCCGCACGTCACCAGCGCGCGGTGCAACTGCCGCACCTCTTCGAGCGTCTGGGCCCGGTCCAGCGGCAATTCCACTAGCGCCGATCCGCCGCCCGAGAGCAGAAAAAACACCAGCGTCTTCTCATCGCAGTTCTTCAGCAGCGCGAGAATGGCCTCTGCGGCTTTCCAGCTCTCCTTATTCGGTATCGGATGCCCGGCCACAAAATATTTCATCCCCGGCAAAGGCTTTCCCGTTGCCGTCGGCGCGGACACCACTCCCTCTAATCTCACGAACGGCGCCAGCACGGTTGCAAGCCCCCCCACCATCGCATGCGCCGCTTTTCCAATCGCCACGACTCGCAATTTCTCGAAGTTCCGCAGATCGAAAACAGCGCCGTCGCAATGCAATCGCGTTCCCTCGCGCCGCAGTTTTCGCTGCATCGCCGCGGGAATATCAATCGCAGCCAATGTTTCGTGGAAAATACGGCGGGCGAGTTGCTTCAGATCCGCCATGGGAGGTTTGCCGAAAAACTCCTCAAGATGCCTTCAGGACTTCCGGATTCAGCATGTTCGGCGGCCGCTGCCCGGTAAAGAGCGCCACGACATTCTGCGCCGCCATGCACGCCATCTTCGTCCGTGTCTCCAGCGAGGCCGACGCCAGATGCGGCGCCAGCACCACGTTCGCACGTTTCAGCCCCGGATGGATGAACGGCTCATTCTCGTAAACATCCAGCCCCGCGCCCGCAATTTTCCCGGCTTCCAGCGCAGCCACTAGCGCCGCTTCATCCACCACCGGGCCGCGCGAAGTATTGATCAAAAACGCCGTCGGCTTCATCCGGTAGAATTTCGGCGAATCAAACAAGCCGCGCGTCTCCGGCAGCAGCGGAACATGCACGCTGACAAAATCGGACTCACCGAGAAGCGCATTCATGTCGCGAAACTCCGCCTTCAACTCTTTCTCCACGGCTTCCGGCGCGCGGACCGCATCCGTGTAAATCACTTTCATCTGAAAGCCGCTCGCGCGCCGCGCCATCGCCCGCCCGATCCGCCCGAATCCGACGATCCCCAGCGTTTTCCCCCAAACATCTGTCCCCACAAGCTGATCCAGGTTCCATCCTTGCCAGATTCCCGATCGCGCCAGTGCTTCGCCTTCCCCCAGCCGCCGCGCCGCCGCCATCATCAGCGTCCATGCAAAATCCGCCGTCGTTTCATCCAGCACGCCCGGTGTATTCGTCGCCACCACGCCTCGTTTCGTGCACGCCGCAACGTCGATATTGTCGAATCCTACGGCCACATTTGCCGCTATCCGCAGCTTCGGCGCGGCCCGCAGCAGCTCTTCGCTCACTTTCTCGGTCAGCAAACAAACCAGTCCCTCTTTATCTTTCACGCGCCGCAACAATTCTGGCCGTGGTGGGCGTTCCGTTTGCGCCCAGTATTCCACGTCGCAGCTTTCTTGCAGGATTTGCCTCGCAGGCTCAAACAAGCTGTGGGTCGCAAACACTTTCGGTTTCGGCATCAGTTCCTCTTCGCGATTTTGGGAAATTTACACTAACACACCCTCACGCTGCGGGCCTATCTTGGCGTTGCGCCTGCTCCCCAACTCTCACTATAGTGCCTATAGTGCGTCAGCCCGTGCACGCTCTATGAACTCTGGTCTTGTTCAGGAATTCGAAAAACTCCTTGGTGAGGCCTCCGTCCTCCACAAACCGGAAGACCTTCTTCTGTACGAATACGACGGCTCCGTCGAAAAGGGCCGCCCCAACCTCGTCGTTTTCCCCACTGCCACGGAACACGTCTCGCGCATCGTCAAACTCGCCGCCAAGTACAATGCTCCCGTCGTCGGCCGCGGCGCCGGCACCGGCCTCTCCGGAGGCGCGCTCGCCCGCACCGGCGGCGTGATGATTGTTTTTGCGCGTATGAACCGCATTCTCGAAGTGGACGCCGAAAATCAGCGCGCCGTCGTGCAGCCCGGCGTCGTCAACTACGAGCTCACCCGCGCCGCCGAACCTTATGGCCTCTACTTCGCTCCCGATCCTTCCAGTTGGAAATCCTGCACCATCGGCGGCAACGTCGCGGAAAATGCCGGCGGCCCGCACACTCTCGCCTACGGCGTCACTACCAATCACGTCACCGCCCTCGAACTTGTCCTCCCAGACGGCGAAATCGTCCGCGTCGGCAGCAAGCACGGCGAAGCGCCCGGCTTCGATCTCACCGGCCTTTTTGTCGGCTCGGAAGGCACCCTCGCCCTCGTCACCGAAATCACCGTCAAGCTCTCGCGCAAACCGGAAGCCGTGAAAACGCTTCTCGCTATCTTCGATTCTGTCGATGACACAGCAGAGTCCGTCGTGGACATCACCGCCCGCGCCATCACTCCCGCCGCCTGCGAAATGCTCGATGGCTGGACGTTGCGCGCCGTCGAAGACTACATCCACGCCGGCTTTCCCATGGACAGCGCCGCCGTTCTTCTGATCGAGGTCGAAGGCCTCGCCGAAGCCGTCGCCGCGCAAGCCGATGCCGTCACCGAAGTTTGCAATGCGCACCACGCCCGCGAAGTCCGCGTCGCTCGCGACGATGCCGAACGTGAACTCCTCTGGAAAGGCCGCAAGAACGCCTTCGGCGCGCTCGGCCGCCTCGCTCCCAGCAATTACGTCCTCGATGGCGTCATCCCGCGTTCGAAACTTCCGCAGACTCTCCGCCGCATTCAGCAAATCGGCGCGCAATACGGTTTTCAGATCGGCAACATCTTCCACGCCGGTGACGGCAACCTGCACCCCATCGTCCTCTACGATCCGCGCAACGCCGCGCAATTCGAACGTGCCATGCAAGCCTCCGCCGAAATTATCCGCTACTGCCTCGAAATCGGCGGCGCGCTCTCCGGCGAACACGGCGTCGGCATGGAAAAGTCCGAGCTCATGCCCCTCGTCTTCTCCGACGCCGATTTCGATCTCATGCGCCGCGTTCACGACGCATTCAATCCCGATTCCTCGCTCAATCCCGGCAAAATCTTCCCCCTCAGCAAAGGCTGCGGCGAAATCCGCATCCGGCCGAAATCTCCACATTCTGCGAGCGCCTCGTGATTTCTCTCGTTGGTTCTTTCCTCCGCGCTTCTCTGCGTTCTCTGCGTCTCTGCGTTATCTTTTCGCCTTTTCTTTCGACTCTTGTCCCATGACCAATTCATCCCCCAATCTCGTACTTGCCCTGGAAGCGATCCTGGATGCTTCTCGCGTTTTCTCCGACCCCCTCTCGTGTGCCGCCTACGCTGTCGATGAAATCATTCCCTCCGCCGTTGCAAAGCCCGCCTCCGCCGAAGAAGCCGCCGAAATCGTTCGCTTCTCTGCTCTCGAAAAGTTCGCGCTCATCCCCTGCGGCAACCGCACCAAGCTCGCCATCGGCATGCCCCCTTCGCGCTACGACATCGCCCTCGACATGACGAACCTCAACCAGATCGCCCACTACGATCCCGGCGACCTTACTCTCAGCGTAGATGCCGGAACGCCTCTCGCGCAATTGAATGCCGAGCTCTTCGATCACAAGCAATTCCTTCCGCTTGTCGTTCCATGGTATTCGCGGGCCACCATTGGCGGCACCATCGCCTCCGGCCTGCACTCGCCGCTGCAGCAGTTCTACGGCACTGCGCGCGACTTCCTCATCGGCGCGGAATTCGTCACCGGCTCAGGCGCCCTCACGAAGAGCGGCGGCCGAGTCGTAAAGAACGTCACCGGCTACGATTTGCACAAACTCCTCATCGGATCGCTTGGCACACTCGGCGTCATCACTCGCCTCAACTTCCGCACGTTCCCAGTTCCTATCGCAGGCAGCCGCGGCTTCGTTGCGTCTTTCCCCAACGCAGAAGCCGCGCTAGCCCTTCGCCGGGCCATCGCCGAGTCTTCCCTGACTCCGCTCACACTCGACGTCCTAAGCCCCGAACTGGCCCAGCTCTTCGCCACGCGAACCCCTGCCACACCGGAAGCCGCCGTGTTCGCCGGAGAAAACCGCAGCGCGGACCAGACCTCGCTCCCTCCCGTCGGCAACTGGTTTCGCCCGCGCGAATGGCAACTCTGCGCCGGCTTCGCAGGCACACCCGAAGTCCTCGATCGCTACGCGCGCGACCTCACGCGTCTTGCCGAGCAATCTCACGCCACTTCGACCGCCATCCTCGATGACACCACGCGTCCCGCCCTCTGGGGACGCCTCCGCGAAAGCCTCTCCTTGCTCCTCGAAGTCTCTCCCGCAACTGCCATTTTCAAGATCAGCGTCCTTCCCAGCCAGCACACCGCCCTCTTCGCAAACTTGCGGCAGATCGCCGATCGCGCCGCACTTTCCCACGCCCTCGTCGCCCGCGCCGGCGGCACGATTTACTTCGCCCTGCTTCCGTCAACCGCGAATAACGAAACAACGGCGCAGCTCGCCCGGGTCACAACTCAAATATTCGATTCGATTCCCTCTGCAGGCGGTAACGCCACACTTCTCTTCGCCCCGCGCGCGCTTAAACAGTACGTCAGCGTCTGGGGCCCGCCCAGGCCAGATCTCGCCCTCATGCGTCGTCTCAAAACCGCCTTCGACCCGCAAGACATCTTCGCCCCCGGCCGTTTCGCGAGCGGTATCTACTTTCAGACACCTTTTTGCCCGGAGCTTTGAGCACAATCCTTGAAGTTTGCGAGACGCTGCGCCTTACTCTTGCAGCCGCGCGGAGGTTGGCGCTTAATCGTGCAGGACAACGCTTAGGAGGGAACTGTGGACTTGAAGTCCGCCATCGTATTGAATGAAACCCAATTTCTTAAATCGATTCATAAAAAAATTCACCCGCGAGCGCGTTGTGCCAATCATTTCCGCCAGCATCTCCTGGGATACTTTGGGGAGCATCTTTTCCGGTTGGGATTCCTTGCCATAGCGGGCGAGCAGCAAGAGAGTTCGAGCCAGTCGTTTCTCGCTGGAATTAAAAAGCTGATCGATCAAATCCTCTTCGATTCGAATATTCCGTGAAAGCACATAGGCCATGAAGCGGTCAGAGAGCGCATGTTCAGCGTGAAGCACGCGTGTCATCTCGCTTTTTTCAATGACGAGTATCGCCGTCGGTGTAATCGCGGTGGCCGTCCCCATGCGAATTTGCTGGCCTGCCAGGCATCCCTCACCAAAGAAGTCCCCGGGTCCCAACATTGCTACGACGGCCTCTTTGCCAACCTGATTGACAACGGAGAGCTTTATGCCTCCCTTTTGAATATACATCACACTCGCGGCGGCATCACCTTGAGAGTAGATCTTCTCTGATTTTCGACACTGCACAACTTTTCTCGCGACGCCGGCCGAGTCGAGAAAAACTTGGGCATCGAAAGTGCCCCTCTGCTTGAGGCTTATGGGGGATTTGGTACTGTTTGAACTAGCGATTGCTCTCATAATCCCACCGCTTAATCGAGATTCTACCAAAACCCCGCGACGCCAGGCAATATGCATATTTGGCTGGTCATATTGCAGCTTGATTGGAAAGCTCCCTGGATTGCTTCCCTCCATCGAATGTTGCTATTTTCTAGAACTTCGCCTCCGAAATGGCTTTTAACATCTTCGCGACTAGGCAGCTTTCTTGCTCTGGTCAATACAACCCCATAGAGACCCTCTTCGCCTTTAATACAAATTTTGCATACTTCTTGCGAGCGGACTTGGCGATGCGCGGCAGCGCCATTTCCATCTTGATGCGGGCCTGTGTCGCGTTCCTGAGTTCTTTCTTCACTTTCTTCCGGGGCATGCGCCCATGATGCCATCGAGACCGGGGCCATTCTGTTCAATTTGGCACAGTGGAGGCGAAACAGGTCTATTGCCCCGTAGCCGC
>JBGQCW010000040.1:0-10906 GCA_041495565.1 Candidatus Acidiferrum sp. | reverse complement strand
GGCAGGAAACGAAACGCAACCGCGCCGGAGAGAAAGATGGCGAAGGTGAGCAGCGAGGTGGCCACGGGCCGGCGAATGAAAGGCGCGGAGAAATTGGAAGAAAAGTTCACGGCTCAGTCTCCGCGTGCCGGCTCTTCGACGGGATTTCCAATGTGCCAGGAGAAACGGTGCGCCAGCCAATCAAAAGCCAGGTAAATCACCGGCGTGGTGTAGAGCGTCAGCAACTGGCTGAGGATGAGGCCGCCGACGATGGTGATGCCGAGGGGACGGCGCAATTCCGAACCGACGCCGGCGCCTAACGCAAGCGGCAAACCGCCGAGCAGCGCCGCCATGGTGGTCATCATGATGGGCCGGAAGCGCAGCAGGCAGGCTTCATAGATGGCGTCGAGCGGTGACTTCCCTTCCTTGCGCTCGGCTTCCAGCGCGAAGTCAATCATCATGATGGCGTTTTTCTTGACGATGCCGATGAGCAGGATGATGCCGATCAAAGCGATGACGCTGAACTCCGTGCGGCAGAGAAGGAGAGCGAGAATCGCGCCAACGCCGGCGGATGGAAGCGTCGAGAGAATCGTGATGGGGTGAATGTAGCTTTCGTAGAGAATTCCGAGAACGATGTAAACGGTGACCAGCGCGGCAAGAATGAGGATGGGTTCATTCGCCAGAGATTTGAGAAAGGCCGCGGCGGTGCCCTGGAAGGTGGCCTGCATGCTGGGGGGCATGTTTAGTTCCTGCTTGGCGCGGTTGATGGCGTTGACGGCGTCGCCGAGCGCGGCGTTGGGGGCCAAGTTGAACGAGAGCGTGACAACGGGAAACTGGCCTTGATGGTTCAGCGCCAGAGCGGTAGCGCCGGGTTCGTAACTTGTGAAGGCGCTGAGCGGCACCTGTTGGCCGGAGGAGGAACGAACGTAAATATTCTTTAACGAGTCGGGGTCCTGCTGGAATTGCGGATCGACTTCCAGAACGACGTGATACTGATTTAGCTGGGTAAAAATGGTGGAGACCTGACGCTGGCCGAAGGCGTCGTACAGCGTGTTGTCAATCTCTGCAGGAAGAATGCCGAGGCGCGCGGCAGTATCGCGATCGATGGTGAGCGTTGCCAGGAGACCTTGATTCAATTGATCGCTGGCCACGTCGCGAAGTTCGGGGATCGACTTCAGCTTATCGATAAAGCGCGGCGTCCAGTAGGCGAGCTCCTTGGCATCGACATCTTCCAGGCTGTACTGGAATTGCGTGCGGCTGACGCGATCTTCGACGGTCAAATCCTGTACGGATTGAAGAAAGAGCGAGATGCCGTCGACTTTCGCGAGCTCGGGCTGGAGGCGACGGATGACGTCGGAAGCGCTGATCTTGCGTTGAGCGAGCGGCTTTAGATTGATCTGGATGCGGCCGCTGTTGAGCGTAGTGTTTGTGCCGTCGACGCCGATGAAGGAGGAAAGGCTTTCGACCGCGGAGTCTTTGAGAATGACGCCGGCAAGAGCCTGCTGGCGTTGCGTCATGGCGCGGAAAGAAATATTTTGCGGACCCTCAGATACGCCGAGAATGACGCCGGTATCCTGAACGGGGAAAAATCCTTTGGGAACGTAAATGTAGAGAAGAATGGTGCCGACGAGAGTGGCAATGGTGATGAGAAGTGTGGTCGTGCGATAGCGCAGGACAAACTGCAGAGTGCGGCCGTAAAAAGCGATGACGGAATTAAAGGCATCCTCGGATTTGCGATAAAACCAACTCTCTTCTTCCTTCTTCTGATGACGGAGGAGCTTGGCGCACATCATGGGAGTGAGCGTGAGAGAGACGACGGCGGAGACGAGAATGGTGACGGCGAGGGTGATGGCAAACTCGCGAAACAGCCGACCGACGATATCGCCCATGAAAAGAAGAGGAATGAGCACGGCAATGAGCGAGACGGTGAGAGAAACGATGGTGAAGCCAATCTGCTCGGAACCTTTCAAAGCGGCTTGCAGCGGCGATTCGCCCTCTTCAATGTAGCGGCTGATATTTTCGATCATGACGATGGCGTCGTCGACGACGAAGCCGGTGGAAATGGTGAGAGCCATGAGCGAAAGATTGTTGA
Source organism: Candidatus Acidiferrum sp. (assembly GCA_041495565.1). GTDB lineage: Bacteria > Acidobacteriota > Terriglobia > Acidiferrales > UBA7541 > Acidiferrum. Next base: position 8,835 of record JBGQCW010000040.1, on the reverse strand, counting down.
GGCTGTAACCGAGCAGATACATGACGCCAAACGTGCCGATGAGCGAGAGCGGAACCGCAACGCTGGGAATAATGGTGGCGCGAATGCTGCGGAGAAAAAGAAAAATGACCATCACGACGAGCGCGATGGTGAGCACCAGGGTGAACTGCACGTCATTGACAGAAGCGCGAATCGTGGTGGTGCGATCCGTGAGAATGTCCAACTGAACCGCAGCGGGGAGAGCGGCCTGCAGTGTCGGGAGCAGCTTCTTCACGCGGTCGACGACGGCGATGATGTTCGCACCGGGCTGGCGCTGAATGTTGAGGATGACGGCGGGATCTCGATTGGCCCAGGCGGCTTGCTTTACGTTTTCCACGCCGTCAATCACGGTGGCAACATCGCTGAGGCGTACCGGTGCGCCGTTGCGATAGGCAATGATGAGCGGGCGGTAGCTGTCGCTGGAGACTAGTTGATCGTTGGCGCCGATGGTGTAGGCCTGATGCAGGCCGTCAAAAGTGCCCTTTGCCTGGTTGACGTTGGCCTGGCTGAGGGCGGTACGCAAGTCTTCGAGGCTCAGGCCGTAGGAGGCTAGCGCCGTGGGATTCGCCTGAATGCGCACGGCAGGGCGCTGGCCACCGCTGATGCTGACGAGGCCCACACCGGAGAGCTGCGATATTTTCTGCGCCAGAGTGGTGTCGGCGAGGTCTTCGACTTTGGAGAGCGGCAAAGATTTTGACGTAAGCGCGAGCGTCAGAATCGGGGCATCCGCCGGGTTAATCTTGCTGTAGATCGGCGGATTGGGGAGCCCTTGCGGAAGAAGATTGGAAGCGCTGTTGATGGAAGCTTGCACTTCCTGTTCGGCGACGTCGATGTTCAAGTCGAGATTGAATTGCAGAGTGATGATCGAGCTGCCGAAGGAACTCGTTGAGGTCATCTGATTCAGGCCAGGAACCTGGCCGAACTGGCGCTCGAGCGGCGCCGTGACCGAGGAGGCCATGACGTCCGGGCTGGCACCGGGATAAAACGTTTGCACCTGAATGGTGGGGTAATCGACCTGCGGTAAGGCGGAGACGGGCAATTGCCGGTAGGCCACAAAGCCTACGAGAAGGACGCCGACCATCAGGAGGGTGGTGGCGACCGGCCGTAGAATGAACGGCCGTGACGGACTCATCGCGGGGAGCCTCCGGTGTGGCCCTTCGAGGGGCTTCCGGTTGGTGTGGCACCTTGACCGGCAGACGAAGGCGCAGAGCTTCGACCTGAGCCACTCGCGCCGGTTGCGGGGCTGGGATTGATCTTGGTCCCATCCTGCAGTTTATCCTGGCCATCGATGACGACGACATCACCGGGATTCAATCCGGCGCTCAAACCGACGCTGTTGCCGGTAGTCTGCAAAATGGTCACGATGCGGATTTTCGCGGTGTTGTCGCTAGCAGCGGCATAGACATAGGTACCTTGCGGGCCGCGTTGGATGGCGGCGGCAGGAATGATGGTGAGGTTGCGCTTGGTGTCCACGAGGAGGTGTACATTGACGAATTGATTGGGGAAGAGCGAGTTGTCCTCGTTGCTGAAGATGGATTTGAGCTTGTAAGTCCCGGTGGTCAGGTCAATCTGGTTGTCGATGGTCTGGAGTTTTCCGGTGGCAATTTTGTCCGTGTCGTCGCGGTCGTAGGCATCGACGGCCAGTTGAACGCCCGAACGAAGCTTGGCGTTCACCTGGGGAAGCTGATCCTGCGGCAGGCTGAAAATCACAGATATGGGCTGAAGCTGGGTGATGACGAGGAGACCGCTTGTGTCGGAGGCGTGCACGATGTTGCCAGCATCCACGAGGCGCAGGCCAATGCGCCCGCTGATCGGTGCCGTGATGCGGGAGTACGTGAGCTGAAGTTTGGCGCTATCGACCTGGCTTTGGTCGGAAGCGATGGCCCCATCAGACTGGCCGACTAGTGCGGCCTGTGTATCGAGCTGCTGCTGCGGAATGACGCCTTCCTTAAAAAGAAGCTTGAATCGTTCGAGATTCGCCTCGGCGTCTCTGCGCTGGGCCTGATCTTTGGCGAGCTGCCCCAGAGCCTGCGCGAGCTGCACCTGGAAGGGACGCGGGTCGATCTGGGCGAGAAGATCTCCTACGTGGACGAATTGACCTTCCTTGAAGGCGACACTGATGAGCTGGCCATCAACGCGGCTGCGGATGGTTACAGTATTGAAAGCAGTGACGGTGCCGAGGCCGCTAAGATAGACAGGCAAATCGCCGCGTTGGGCCGTGGCAACGACAACCGGCACTACCAGGCTGCCCGCGCCCGCTCCTCCCCTGCCCTTGCTGGCCGCGCCTGGCGTGGCGGAATCTGCGGCCTGACTGGCGGCGCGCACGCCACGGAAGTACCAGACCCCAATGGCGATCACGCCGAGAATGAGAATCCAAAGCCACCAGCGCGTCTTAGAGGGCGTAGTCCTCGGCGCAGCCGCGGCGCCGCGTGCACCGGGTTCGGGAAGGTCTATGGACTTGAGTTGGCCCATTCGTTCGCTCCTGTTATGTACCACGGTGGTGCGAGCGAGTCTGTCCAATGCAGGACATTCGCAAGTAGACGCGAGCGACTACCTCGTCTGATATGGCAGCCTACCGGAGATGGCAGCCTACGCCTAGATAAGACGGCTTTTGGGAGCGAATGGTTACGAAAGGCTCCGGACGCCAGGGGAAGTAAGCCGAAACCCTGGGATGCGAAGGCTGGCGAAAAGGCTTGCTTACATCCGTTCATTTTACGGGATGCGGAAAAGACGCGAAAAACGTAGACTATCGCCGAACGCCCATGGCCTCACAGGATGGGGCGAAGAAGTCGAGTGTTGAGGGGAGAAAAGAAGCATGTTTAAGGGCTTAGTCGTGGGGATCTTGCTGGGAGTGCTGCTGGTCGCTGGTGGCGTTTATTGCTATTTCGCATCTGGGAGGGCACCCGTCGCGACGACAGCACCACCCATGCCGTTTGAAAAGAAAATCGCGCAAATCGGGCTGCATGCCTATCTGGATAAGCTGCCGCATCCCGAGCCGCAGGTGCCGGCGAATGAGACGAATTTGCTGACGGGCGCGAAAGTTTACAAGGAGAATTGCGCCGCTTGCCATGGATTGCCAGGTGAGCCGAAGAGCGCCATCGCGCAAGGAATGTATCCTGCGCCGCCACAGCTTTTCCATGGAGTGGGAGTGACGGATGACGATGCGTGGGAATCGTATTGGAAAGTGGAGAACGGCATTCGAATGACGGGGATGCCGGGGTTTAAAGGACAGTTGACGGAGACACAGATCTGGCAGGTGAGCGTGTTGGTGAAAAACGCGGACAAGATTTCAGCGTCAGTGAAGAGCGAACTTGCCGCGGGGGCAACGACTCCGATGTCGATGGCGATGCCTGATAACAGCCCGGCACCGGCAAAGAAGTAGATCGAACTTTGCCGGACTAACCAGCTGGTTTGGCGCGTTCCTCGGCCTTACGCAGCTCAGGAAAACCCCATGCCCACAACACGGTCACGACGAGTGTGCCCAGACCGCCCAACACGACGGCGGGCACAGCGCCAAACCACTGCGCCGTGAGACCCGACTCAAACTGGCCCAGTTCGTTGGAAGCGCCGATAAAGACCATGTCCACGGCGTTGACGCGCCCGCGCATTTCATCGGGCGTGCCAATCTGAATGAGCATCTGGCGAACGATCACGCTAACCATGTCCGTAGCGCCCACGAGAAAGAGCGCGATCAGAGAAACGATGAGACTTCGGGAGAGTCCGAAAATGATAGTGGCCACACCGAATCCTGCGACGCACCACAACATTGCCGGCCCCGCCCGGCGCCCCAGAGGTCTGTGCGCGATGAATACCGCCATGGCCGCAGCGCCCGCGGCGGGAGCGCTGCGAAGAATCCCCAATCCCCAAGGCCCGGTTTGCAGGATTTCTCTTGCATAGATCGGAAGGAGTGCAACGGCACCTCCCAGCAAAACGGCGAACAGATCCAGAGAGATCGAACCGAGAATGAGCTTTTCGCGCCAAATATAGCGCAGGCCAGCAAGCGTGGTCTTCACATTCATGGGCTTTCGAGTGTGCGAAATCGATCGCGGTTCGATCCGCAAAGTGTAGAAGGAGGCGGCGACTGCCGCAAGGAAGGAGAGGGTGTAAACGGCGGAAGGACCGCGAGCAGCAGCGTAGACGATGCCTCCGAGAGATGGGCCCAAGATCACCGCGGACTGAAAGAAAATCGAGGCCCAAGCGACAGCGTTCTGGAAGTCCTTTAGAGGGACCAACTGCGGCAGAAGCGCGCGGCTCACGGGCCCGGTGAATGAGCGCACAATGCCAAGGAAAACGAGCACCGCATAGATTGGGTAAACGGAATGCGCTCCCCGTACAGTGAGGAGCAGCAGAAGGCCTGCACATGTCCCATGACCGCAGAAGCAAAGGAGGAGGAGTTTGCGGCGGTTAAAGCGATCCGCGGCGTGGCCGGAAACCAAAAACAAGAGGATGCCCGGAAGAAACTGGGCCAGGCCCACAAACCCTAGATCGAGGGGGCGCTTCGTGAGTTCATAGACCTGCCAGCCAACCGCGACGGACTGCATCTCAGTGGCAAGGACGATAAAGAAACGCGCTAGCTGGAAATGAACGAAACTCGGATGCGTGAAGGCAACTCGGCCTGTGGCTCTGGGGTTCTCGGGCGCGGCCATCGGACATTACTCTGCCACAAAACCGTAACGTGCACGAGAACCGTAGAAGAATCGAGCAAGCGTTGGTTCGTGTCTTCGGAGAGACTCTGAAACTAGTGACAGGTGCCGCTGCCGGTATCGGTGAAGCTCTTTCCCGCTTCCGGAATGAATTGCCAGTCATAGGCGCTGGGCTTGAGAGTTAGCTTCAAGACGCCAAAGGCGGTCGAATCGCGTAATTCGCTGTTGGGCTTTGGCGAGCCGAACGGGCGGTGATTCTTGCCGCCGGTGCCAACGATGAATTCGCGGATGCCGCGCTTGTCGTCGGCGGCGCCATCCGGAGTTTGTGGAGCGAAGCGTTCGTAGTCGTGGTCGTGGCCGGAGACCACGATGTCGGCGTTGGCTTCGTAGAGCGCCCGGAAGAGCGGCTTAACGGTCAGGTCGTTGCCGTGGGCGCTGCCGGAACTGAAGAGCGGTTTGTGCCAGTAAGCGAGCGTGCAAGCGACGGGATGTGCGGCTAGGTCCGCGCGCAACCATCTTTCCTGTGGCGAACCTGCTTCGCAGCCGCCGACATCCTTGCATTCGCTATTCAGCACGATGATGTGCCAGGAGCCGAGGTCATAGCTGTAGTAGCCGGTCTTCGGATCACCGGCAGCGGCGCCAAAATATTCGAAGTACGGGGTGGCACCCGCCGCATGAAATTCGTGATTGCCGGGGGCGGGCCTTGTGCGAGATTTTGCGCGGCCCCAGGTCTTGTCGTAGCAGACGAAATTCTCTTTCGAGCCATCCGGATAGGCGAGGTCGCCGACGGCCATGACGGTGCCGGAGATTTGGACGAGCAGCTTTGCCGTGGCTTCCGCACCGGCAAGATCCTTGCAGTCGGCGATGTCACCCGCGCCGACGAGGATTGCAGATTGATCGTTGGCCGGGGAGGCGATTGAGGAATTCGCATGGATCATGAGAAAGCCGGAGAGGAGGCTCCCGATTAGAAGAATCGCCACGATGAGAGCTGATTTCATGTGAACCTCCCAATCCATTGAAGACTGATGAGTTAGACATTACCGATTACAATCTAAATAGAGCTTAAATGGGGGCCAAGAGATGCGACATCCGGTAAAAAGTCGGCTACCGCAACGAAAAGTATTCTCGCTGAGGCCTACCCGAAAAATCTGGGAGGGCGTGCTCAGGGGTACCCCACCCCCGGGTGTTTTTGCCAAAGAGTGCGGTAGTGCTTGGAAACAAATGAGTTAACATTTTTCCTCGTGCAAAAGAGTGCGCAAGAATATCAAAACAAAAGAGATACTTGAAAAATGTTGAACGGATGAGAGGTCTGAAGATTTGAAGGCGGCGAGCACACCCTACCATCCCCCATGAGATGCATGAATTTAAAAACAAAGGACTTACAAAATTTGCAATTCATAAGTGGTTGATTCCGCAGGGCTTGGTTTTGCGTGTGCAAAAGTGGTGCAAGCGGTGCTTGGAAAGAAAATCGGCGGTGAGCTGCCGCACTCCACAGAATCTCGCGGTATTACCCGAGGAGAATTGTAGCATACAGATATACATGTCAAGGGTGATTTTGGATGGTGGTGGCCGTGGCGAAGGCACAATGAGTGTTTCGCCACGGCGACGCGCGATGGCCTATTTCTCATGCAGTGGCGACCAGCGGATACCTGCGGCGATCGTGGGCTTATAGAATTCGCGCTGGACCATAAATTGCGGACTCCCGTTGTAAAAACCGAATACCTCGTTGTTGATGTTGAGTCCATACATGACAAATGTCAGGCCGCGGCCCATTCCGACGCTCCCCTGAGCATCGAACTGAAGGTGGGGATAGAAGTTGTTGTCGCCAAACGGCCCGGTTCCTGGATCGCCGTAACCAGCGATATTCGCAGCGTTATAGGAAACTCCCACGCGCAATGAAACGCGACCGCGATCATAGGTCGGGCTAACGTTCCATGTGTGGGGTGCGTTGCGCACGAGCCGAGGATGATCCGTACGGCTGAAATCGGGCCCAAAGGAAGTGCGAGAAGCAGTATAGCCGTAGTTTGCCGAGATCCCCAGACCGCCGAACGCACCGGGCAGGAACGTGAGGTGTTGCAGATAGGCAGCTTCGAAGCCGTTTATCCAGGCGCTCCCTGCATTGAAAGGCTGGGTGACCTTGTATGTGTCCGGGGGTGCTCCGGGCGCAGGGGGTTGGAAGTTTGGAATGGGGGGCGTAGTGTGCGACACGATGGGGTCCACCAGGTTCTTGTAAAAGTACCCAGCCGTAATGACTCCGAAGGGGTTCAGGTAGTGCTCGATGAGCACGTCAAAATTGTCTGCCGTCTCTGCTTTGAGGTTGGGGTTGCCGAGAGAGACGGAATTATTTGGGTCGTTGTGAGCGATGAACATGAATGACACTGCCTGAGCAATATCCTGAGGGTCGGGCCGCGACATCCCACGGCTGTAGACCAAGCGCAAGTTTGTGTCGTTCTTCAGTGCAAATCGCAGAGAAGCACTCGGCAACACCTTTACGTAAGAACCGTTGAGCTTGGTGTTGCCAACGAAATTGCCATTGGTATCGAATGCCGGGTTCGCGGTATCAAGATTGGTGCCCTCAAAGCGAACACCGGCGACCAAGCGGAGCTTGTTGAAGTCGATGGTGTTCATGACGTAACCGGCACTGACCTTCTCAACCAGGTCGAATTGACTGGAAATGTCCTGCGTCAGCGTATAGTTATTGGGATTGGAGCTGAGATCCGTGCTGAAGGCGTCAAAGATATCAGTGAAGCTCGGGTTAGGGCCCAATTTGTAAGCACCATTGTAGTAATTGCTATTCGAGAACCGGCTGGGGAACTGCGACAGCAAGAGGGGCGTTCCCGTCCCGCTGGGCGAATAGTCGTCCGTGAACGTATTAGCGAACTTATGAGCGTTGCGGAATTTACCGCCGACTTCGATGGTGGACAGATGATATCCCAGATGATACCGCTTGGCCGCCGCGCCGGAGCCCTGAAGATTCAACTGAGCCGTGAGCCCGTGGTTTATTTCCATGCGGTGCAAAGGGAAATTGCTCTGGTTTGTGTAGGCTTCCGTGAAGCAGCTGGGGGTCCACTGGGGGAGGTACAGACTTTTTGTGTTCGCCAAGTCATACTGGCAGGAACTCGATGACAGACCGTCCGCGCTAAAAGATGCCGTGCGATCGCCGACTTGTCCGATCTGTCGGGCACGCGACACGGAGACATCCCAGGCAAACCAGGTAGTGGAGAGCACGTGCTTGCCACCGAGGAGGATACTTCCGACGGCATAATCGGGACGGCGGATCTGCGCGTTGAAAGACGGAACGCCAGTGCAAGGTTGTATCGTCGTACCTGAGGCGTCAGTTGGACAGCCGTTCGAACCCTGCAGCTGGATTCCGGTGGTATTGTCCGTCAGCGAGTAAACCCAACGGTCGCCGTAGTTCTTGAAGTCGGAGTAGAGACCACGAATGTAAATGTTTGAGCCTTCGGCGAGCTTGTAATCCGCGCTGCCGGCCAAACCCCAGCGGCTGCGATAATAGCGGTATTCCCGGATGTCGGCGGCCTCGAAGTAGCGCGCCGTCGTGCCGCCGGGCAATGTGGCAATATCCGGCACAGGTTCGAAGTCGTCAATTCCCCGGCCATTCCAGTCATACGAACCGCCAATCAGGGCGCCGAAGCGCTTGTTCGCGCCGAAGCGCTGGCCGACGGTCCCCGTCGTTTCCACCAGGCCGCGACCGTTGAGAATGGGAGTATATCCACCCATCCCGCTTAGATTGACAGTGGGCCGCTCACCCGCAGTCTTGGTCACAAGATTCACGGAACCACCGATACCATCCGGATCCATGTTGGCTTGCAAGGTTTTGTTGATTTCCACGGACTCGACGATGTCAGCCGGAATCGCATCCAACTTGATTTGGCGCACGCCGGATTCTGGTGAAGGGGTATTGACGCCGTCGATGGTGACGTTGGCGAGGCGCGGCTCGGTTCCCCGAATCTGCACGTACTTGCCTTCGCCTTCGTCGCGTTCAATCGTGACACTTGGCAAGCGGCCGAGAGCGTCCGCCATGTTGGCATTTGGAAGGCTGCGCAACACATCGGCGGGCAGCACTTGCACAATGTTATCGGCGGTGAGCTCGCGGTTGACGGCCTCGGCTTCGCCGGAAGCACGCTCGGCGGTAACGAGGACCTCAAGGTTTTGT
>JBGQCW010000039.1:0-10956 GCA_041495565.1 Candidatus Acidiferrum sp. | reverse complement strand
GCCGGACGGTGGACCACGGTGACGAATGCGATGAACTGATCAGGCCGAGTTTTTGTACCACGGGGCGGGTGGCATGCCCTTCAGGCAGGCTCGGGGGCAGCGCGAGCATTACACCATTGCCTTGGATGGAGGAAAGAGTTATAAATAGATTCTGCGGCCGCAAGGCGACCCGAAGTGGTTGATCATAGCTAGGCAGTTTGTTTCCGCGCGTCAACCACCTGCGTGCTCCTTGGCCATCCCCCCCCTGACCGCGCAACCCATGAGGATGCACGACCGTCCATGGACCTTCAGGTCAAAGACACCGTCACCTTTGAGCGTCAGCATTTCGATCAGTTGCTTCAGGCATTGGCCGGCCGCGGCTACCAGGTCATTGGGCCAAGGGTCCGCGAAGGCGCCATCGTTTACGACCATCTGACTTCCGCTAACGATCTTCCCGTTGGCTGGACCGATGAACAGGACGGCGGAAAGTACCGGTTGAAACGCCGCGCGGATGAGGCGCTGTTCGGTTACGTTGTCGGCCCTCATTCGTGGAAAAGGTATTTGCACCCGCCCGTCCAGCGGCTATGGCAGGCACAACGCGAAAAGAGCGGCTTTCGGATCGTGCCGGAAACGCATCTCCCGCCCAGGTACGCCTTCCTCGGCGCGCGCTCCTGCGAACTCCACGCCATCGCCATTCAAGACAAAGTCTTCCTCGGCGGCCAGTACACGGACCCCATCTACAACTCCCGTCGCGAGGACCTCTTCCTCGTGGCGGTCAACTGCGGCCAGGCCGGCGGCACTTGTTTTTGTGTTTCGATGAATACCGGCCCGAAAGCCGTTTCCGGTTTCGATCTGGCCCTTACGGAAGTGCTGCAGAACACCCGGCATTATTTCGTCGTGGAGGTGGGCACGGATCGAGGCGCGGCGCTTCTCTCCGAGGTCCCGCACCGGCGTGCCGCCGACAGCGAGACGCAAGCCGCCGCCCGCATCTCGGCCGAAACGTCCGCCTCCATGGGCCGCAAAATGGACACCGTTGATATCCGGGAGCTTCTCTACCGCAACTCCGAGAATTCCCGCTGGGACCACGTGGCTTCGCGGTGCATGACCTGCGCCAACTGCACCATGGTCTGTCCAACTTGTTTCTGCACGACGGTGGAAGAAGTGACCGATCTGACCGGCGAACATGCCGAGCGCTGGCGCAAGTGGGACTCCTGCTTCACCATGGACTTTTCCTATCTCCACGGAGGCAGCGTGCGCTCCACGCCGAAATCGCGCTACCGCCAGTGGCTGACTCACAAACTCGCGGCCTGGATTGACCAGTTCGGCTCGTCCGGCTGCGTCGGCTGTGGCCGCTGCATCACCTGGTGTCCCGTGGGAATCGATATCACAGAAGAAGTCCGCGCCATCCGGGAAAGCGAATCAGCCGGAGCCGCGGCTGGAGCAGGGGAAGATAAGTATGATACAAACACTTGAGAAGATCATCGCGGAACATCCCTTCTTTCACGACTTGCCGCCCCATCACCTCCAGCTCATCGCCGGCTGCGCCAAGAACATCCGCTTCGAGGCCAGCCAGGTCGTCTTCCACGAGGGCGATGAAGCCGACCAGTTCTACTTCATCCGCGAAGGTCTGGTTGCCGTGGAACTGATGATTCCCCAGCGGGGTTTCACCACGGTGCAGACCATCGGGGAAGGCGAGATGCTGGGCTGGTCCTGGCTGCTCCCGCCCTATCGATGGCATTTCGGCGCCCGGGCATTGCAGCCCGTGCGCGCCCTGGTCTTTGACGGCAAATGTCTCCGCACCAAGTGTGAGGAGGATCACGACCTCGGCTACGAAATCCTCAAGCGCTTCACGCACATCATCAGCGAACGGCTGGACGCCACGCGGCTCCAGCTCCTGGATCTTTATGGCGCCCATGCTTGAGCAGCCGATGACCGCCGGGCCGGCCTTAGATCCCATGCTTCCCAGGCCCTATCGCATTCTGAGGGTGCACCACGAGACCCACGACACCTTCACCTTCGAGCTCGCGCCCGCCGCTCGCGGCGAGGGCTTCTCCTTCGCCCCGGGGCAGTTCAACATGCTTTACGTTTTCGGTATGGGCGAAGTACCGGTTTCCATCAGCGGTGACCCTGTGGGCTCCCCCTCTCTGCATCACACGACGCGGGCCGTCGGCACGGTGACCCGGGCCATGCAGGCGCTGAAGCGCGGGGACACCGTGGGCGTCCGCGGCCCCTTCGGCAGTTCCTGGCCGGTCGAGGAAGCCGCTGGCCGCGATGTCATCATCGTCGCCGGCGGCATTGGCCTCGCGCCCTTGCGTCCGGCCCTCTACCACCTCCTCGCGCAGCGGAAAAAGTACCTGCGAATTTCGCTGCTGTACGGTGCGCGCACGCCCCAGGACATCCTCTACCGGCACGAACTCGAACAGTGGCGCGGCAAGTTCGACCTGGATGTCCACGTCACCGTCGATCGCGGTCCCAGCGAATGGATTGGCAACGTCGGCGTGGTGACCAAGCTGATCCGGCGCGCCCCCTTTGATCCCGCCGGCGCCATGGCCCTAATCTGCGGCCCCGAAGTGATGATGCGCTTCACGGTGATGGAGCTTCAGAAGCTCGGCTTGCCGCTCGATCGCACTTACCTGTCCCTGGAGCGCAACATGAAGTGCGCGGTCGGTTTCTGCGGCCACTGTCAGTACGGACCGCTCTTTATCTGCAGGGAAGGCCCGGTGTTCCGCTCCGACCGCGTCGCCGGGCTCCTGGGCCGGGCGGAGATCTGAGATGGCTCCCAAACGCAAACCAAAACTCGCCGTATGGAAATTCGCTTCCTGCGACGGCTGCCAGTTGAGCCTGCTGGATTGCGAGGACGAATTGCTGGCCGTGGCCGGGGCCGTGGAGATCGCCAACTTCCTCGAAGCCTCGCGGGCCGTGATCCAGGGCCCCTATGACCTTTCCCTGGTGGAAGGTTCGATCACCACCGCGCACGACGCCGAGCGCATTCATGCCGTCCGGCGCGCCTCCCGGTTTCTGGTGACCATCGGCGCCTGCGCCACTGCCGGCGGCATCCAGGCGCTGCGAAATTTCAAGGACGTCAAGGAGTTCACCTCCATCGTCTACGCCCGCCCCGAATACATCTCGACACTCAGCAAGTCCACTCCCATTTCCGATCACGTCTCCGTGGATTTCGAGCTGCGCGGCTGTCCCATCAGCAAACAGCAACTGGTCGAAGTGCTCAGCGCGTTCCTGCACGGGCGCAAGCCCAATACGCCGCCGCACAGCGTCTGCCTCGAATGCAAGCAGCGCGGCACGGTGTGCGTGATGGTCGCCCACGGCACCCCCTGCCTCGGCCCGGTGACCCACGCCGGCTGCGGCGCTCTCTGCCCGTCTTATACCCGCGGGTGTTACGGCTGCTTCGGTCCCAAAGAGACGCCCAACACCCGGTCTCTGAGCGCTGGCTGGAGCGCCTTGGGCGTCAGCGAGCAGGACTTGCTGCGCGCCTTCCGCACTTTCAACGCCTGCGCCGAGCCGTTCCGCAAAGAGAGCGAAGCGCATGAGCATTAGGACCATCAAGGTCGAAAACCTCGCCCGCGTCGAGGGCGAAGGCGCCCTATTTGTGAAGATCAAGAACCGGCGCGTGACCGACGTGCAGTTGAAGATCTTCGAGCCGCCCCGTTTCTTCGAAGCCTTCCTGCGCGGCCGCAAGTTCGGCGAAGTCCCGGACATCACCGCCCGCATCTGCGGAATCTGTCCCGTCGCCTACCAGATGAGCTCCTGTCACGCCATCGAGGACGCCTTCGGCATTAAGGTGAACGAACCCATCCGCGCGCTGCGCCGCCTGCTTTACTGCGGCGAGTGGATCGAGAGCCACACCTTGCACATCTATCTCCTCCACGCTCCTGACTTCCTCGGCTACGAAGACGCCATCCGCATGGCAAAGGACCATCCGCAGGACGTGCAGCGCGGACTGCGCCTGAAGAAAGCGGGCAACGATATCGTCAACCTGCTGGGCGGCCGGGAAATTCACCCCATCAATGTGCGCGTTGGCGGTTTCTACAAGGTGCCTGCCAAACTGGAATTCGCCGCCCTGGCGGAAACCCTGAAATGGGCCCGCGAGGCGGCCCTGGAGACCGTGCGCTGGGTGGCCTCTTTTTCTTTTCCCCAGGTCGAACGCGACTACGAATTCGTCGCCCTGCGCCATCCCGAGGAGTATCCCTTCAACGAAGGGCGCCTGGTATCCAACAAGGGCCTGGACATCGCCGTTCGCGACTACGACCAGCACTTCATCGAGGAACACGTAGCCCACTCCAATGCCCTGCATTCCGCGCACAAAGAGCGCGGCGCTTATTTCGTTGGCCCGCAGGCCCGCTACAGCCTGAACTTTGACAAGCTCTCCCCGCTGGCTCAGGAGGCGGCCCGCTCCGCAGGTCTCGGCCCCGTCTGCCGCAATCCCTTTCAGAGCATCATCGTGCGAGGCGTGGAGCTCGTTTACGCCTGCGACGAAGCCCTGCGCATCATCGAAAACATCGAGCGCCCCGACAAGCCTGCCGTGGACATCAAACCGCGTGTAGCCACCGGCTACGCCTGCACCGCGGCGCCCCGCGGCATTCTCTACCACCGCTATCGCCTCGACGAGCACGGTGTCATTCTCGACGCCAAGATCGTGCCGCCCACCTCGCAAAATCAAAAGACCATCGAAAACGATCTCTGGCAGATCATTCCTGCCAGCCTGGACTTGCCCGGGGACAAGCTCCAGCGGCTCTGCGAGCAGGCCATCCGCAACTACGATCCGTGCATCTCCTGCGCCACTCACTTCCTGAAGCTGCACATGGAACGCGAATGAAAACAGGATCAACAAACACGCTCATCATTGGCGTCGGCAATCTTTATCGTAGCGACGATGGCGCCGGTCTGTGCATTGCCTCCCGGCTTCGCGAGTTCGTCCCCGCTGGGGTCACGGTTCTCGAGGAGAGTGGCGAGGGCGCGGCGCTGCTGGAAGCCTGGAAAGGCGCTACGGCCGTGATTCTGGTGGACGCGGTGCAGTCCGGCGCGCCGCCGGGCATCATCCACCGCATTGACACCCAGCGCCAGCAGATCCCCAGCCGCTTCTTTCATTACTCTTCCCATGCTTTCGGCGTCGGGGAGGCGATCGAAATGGCCCGCGTCCTGCACCTGCTCCCCCCTTCCTTGCTCCTCTACGGCATCGAAGGCAGGAACTTTTCCGAAGGCATTGGTCTCTCCGAGGAGGTCGAACACGCCGCTGCCGCCGTTCTCGCGCTGGCCCTTGACGACGTGCGCTCCTTTCTGGCAGCGGAAGCCGATCAGGGCAATCCCGCAGACCGCGAACAGCAATGATCTTTTAACGCCTGCTTTTCTCTCTCTCCTCCCCGGGTTCCCCGGGCTCCTTTGCCACCCAAAGCCGTAAGTTCGATCCCCACCGCCCCACCAATCGCCTTCGCCTGCCCGCTGTGGGCCGCAAGGTCATAAAAGTCTTGTTGCATTCGCTCCCTGCCGGTCATGGCCCATAATTCACTTGTTGAGGGAGGGGAATTTCGCCGGGGAGTGCCTGTGGTTGGTGGCCTGCTCGTAAGCATAGGCGTACTTGAGCAAGGCCGGTTCGCTGAACAGCCTGCCCAGAAATGTGAGGCCAGCAGGGAGCGAGTCATACGTAAATCCCATCGGCACAGTGATGGCGGGAAAACCCGTTTGCGGAGACAAGATCTGGCTGTTGTCGCCGGCCGGGCTTTTCAAATCGCCGACTTTTCGAGGCGGATTGCTCCACGTCGGATATACGACGGCATCCAAGCTGTCCTTATCCATCGCGGCCAGGACGGCGTCGCGAAACGCAATCTTGCGCGGATGATGATAAAGATCTTCGCACGGAGGGTCTTTCTCTCGGGAAGGGGACTCTCCGGAAGACGGCGGCTTGGGATTGACGGCCTCCTTCAGGTCGTCTTCGATGTAAGGCAAGTAGAGCCCGGAGCCTAGGATCTCCGCTAGATTTTTGTAGGGCGCGTTTTTGCCATGCACTGCCAGATATTGGTTCAGGTCCGCCTGGAAATCGCCGCACCAGATATCTTTGGTTAACTCTTCGAACTTGGGAATCACAAATGGATCGACAATCACCGCGCCCTGCGCCTTCAAATCTGCAATGGCCTTCTCCATCAAAGCCTTCACCTGCAAGTCGGTCGACGGTGCATCGATATATTCTCGAAACACGCCAATGCGCGCGCCCTGCAACCCCTTCTTGTCCAGGAACTGCGTGTAGTCTTTGAGGGCTTTGTCTTCCGAAAGCTTCGTGATGGGATCCGCTGGATCGTATCCGGCTACGACTCCCAATACGGCAGCGGCATCCGCCACCGTCCGCGCGATCGGCCCGCCCATATCGTTGTGAAGAAATAAAGGAATGATGCCGTCGCGGCTGGTCAATCCCATCGTTGGGCGAATTCCCACCAAACTGTTGTGCGACGATGGCCCGCGAATGGAGTTCCCCGTGTCCGTGCCGAGTCCGACCGCGCCGAGACTTGCCGCCACGGCTGCCGCGGTGCCGCCGCTCGACC
The DNA here is from genome assembly GCA_041495565.1 of Candidatus Acidiferrum sp. Taxonomy (GTDB): domain Bacteria; phylum Acidobacteriota; class Terriglobia; order Acidiferrales; family UBA7541; genus Acidiferrum. The sequence goes on along the minus strand of JBGQCW010000039.1, from coordinate 4,429 downwards.
CCGCCGGGACGCGCTCCAGGTCGTAAGGATTTCGCGTGGTTCCCGCGATGGAACTCATCGTTACATACGGACTGAACGCCCATTCCGCCATGTTCGATTTCGCCAGCACGATGGCTCCCGCCTCGCGCAGCTTGCGCACCATGAAGGCATCTTCTGAGGGAAGAAAGCCCTTCATAGCTAAAGAACCGCCGGTAGTCTGCAGACCTTTTGTGTCGTAGTTGTCCTTCACGATGACGGCGATGCCATGCAGCGGCCGCAGCTTGTGGGTTCGCGCAAATTCCGCATCCAGCCTGTCGGCATCCGCCAGTGCCTGAGGGTTCACGAGCACAATGGCATTCAGGCGCGTCGATTGGTCGTAAGCACGAATCCTTGCAAGATACGCCTCCACCAATTGCCGGCAAGTCACCCTGCCCGAGCGGATCGCCTCCTTCGTCTCCGCAATAGTCGCTTCCGTCACCTCAAAGTTGCCACGGTGGTTATGCTTACCGGGGCCAGCGGTGTGATGCTGCCCAGAAGTCGCTTGCGCACAAAGTGCCGGAACAAAGGAGTATCCCAAGCACAGAAAGAGTACAACGCGGGACAGACAGATCTTGATCATGAAGACCTTTCCATTTGAGAGAGGGGGTCTCTTCACCGGAAACGACGGACGCGGAGGCTGAGTTTAGCTGCCGGACGCCGCCAGCGCAAGAAACGAAGCAAATGAAGAAGAGAGGTCTCGGCGCGGGATCGGATGTGCCCGTTACTCCGATGACGCCATGGTGGGGCGTTTGGTCAGCGGTAGTGCGGCGCGAGTTAACTACCGGCGAGATCCAGGCGCCGGAAGAGCGGCTGAGCATTCGCGAGGCGCTGACTCTCTATACGCGCAACGGGGCTTACATCGGCCTTGAGGAAAAGAGCAAAGGTTCGCTCGAACCTGGGAAGTTGGCCGACTTCATCGTTGCCGGCCGCGACGTGCTTACCGTGCCGAGCGAGGAATTGAAAGACGTTCAGGTGGTCATGACGTTTGTCGGCGGCGAGCTTGGTTACAAGAAACCACGGGAATGACGGATGGCGGCCCGCCGAAAAAGAAATAAGAGAAGGAAGTTGAGCGTGCGGGCGTTTTCCTGCTTCGTAGTCTTTTCGATTGATCTTTGCTGAGGAATGTGAATTCACTTCGGCACGATCCCCGCACGAAACCTTTGTGTTCACAGTTTATGCTTAGGCCACGAAACTCCGAGCCGATGCATCGAATCCTGAGGTACAGTAGATATGGAATCAGCCGAAGGAGATTGAAGGAAATGCGGGGACTTACTGCCGGGACGAGAGGGAAAGAGGGAAGGCAAGCGGGAGTCACGCTGTTCCTCTTGATTGCGAGTGCGTTGCTGACCGTGACTCTCGCAGCGCAGCAGAAGGGGCCATTGCCACCACCGCCCCCAGGCACAGTTGCTCCGGTGAGCGCGCCGCCATCGGCGCCGAAAACAAATTCGGGGATGCAAGAAAGGTCTTCGCATATCACTAATGAGCCGCCGGCAATACCGGTGGAGCAGATTGTGAAGAAATTTACGGAGAACGAGGCGGAGTTCCGGAGAGAGCGCGAGAACTACACGTACACGCAAGTCTTTCTGTTTCAAACCATCGATGATGATGGCCAGCCAGACGGCGAATTTCGCATGACCAGCGATATTCTTTTTACTCCGGCAGGGAAGCGCTACGAGAAAGTTATCGAAGCACCCGCCTCGACAATCCAGCGCATCGGAATGGAACAACAGGATTTCGACGATATTGAAAAGGTGTGGCCGCTAGTGCTGACTCCGGATGAATTGCCCAAGTACGACGTCAAGTACATAGGCCGGGAGCAAGTGGACGAACTGGGTACCTATGTTTTTGACATAACGCCGCTAAAACTGGAAAAAGGCCAGCGCTACTTTCAGGGGCGCATCTGGGTAGAAGACAGGGATATGCAGATCGTCAAGACCAGAGGAAAAGGCACCGGTCTGATGAAAAAGAGGCAAGACAGTGCCTATCCACTCTTTGAAACCTTCCGAGAAAATATCGAAGGCCACTACTGGTTTCCGACCTATACGCGTTCCGATGACGTACTGCATTTCAAAACCGGGCCCGAGGTGCGTGTTCGAGTGGCGGTTAAATACACAAATTACAAGCGGTTCGGAGCAACGATTAAGATAGGAACAGCGAAACAAGTGGACCCTGAAAAACCGTGAACGTCGGGGCGAAGAGCGTGGACTAGCGCCTGCTGAGCCAGACAAGAGTAACACCGACACAAACGATCAGAACGCCGAGCCAGCGCTGAGGGCTGATGCGTTCGTGCAGGAAGAGTAGGGCGCCGGTGGCGCCGGCGGCATAGCTCAAGGCAGTCACGGGAACGACGAGACTCACGTTTTCGATCGACAGCATGGCCAGAAGAGAGAAGAAGGCCAGCGTCATCATCCCAATACCGATCCACATCCAGCCCACACGCATGGCGCGGAAGACGAAGCGGGCGAGCGCAGCCGGCCGGAAGTCGTGAACCTCGCCGACGACCTTCATCGCACGAGTAACACAGAGTTCGCCGCCCGTACCGGCTACGATAACCATGAAGAGAAAGAAGAATTCGCGCACGGTTATGCTTTCTCCGTGGTACGCGGTGGCGTGCGGCCGACCACAAAAACGCCTACACAAATAACTGCGATGCCGGCCCAGCGCAAAGGAGGAACAATCTCGCCCAACAGGAAGTAGCTGAGCAGAGCAACAACGGCGTAAGAGAAAGCGGAGGCGGGCTGGACGTAGCTGTAGTCCGCCCACGTGAGCACAAGCATGTAGGCGACAAAAAACGCGAGGAGGCAGGCGATACCAAGCCAGATGTAGCCGGAAGTAAGAATCTTGACAAGAATATGAAGCAGATCAGCCGGCGCCCAGTTCTTCGCCGAGCCAATCCCTTTCATCCCCTTGCTCAACAGGACATTGCCCAGCGGAGCGAATAAGACCATGAACAAGATTAGAAGGTAGGTTTTGAGGTGCAGGCCAGGAGAATCTTTCATGCGATCTATGCTTCGCCCTGTGTCTGGCTTCTCAGAGACGCGCAGAGTTCTAAAGCGCGAATGAATGGGGTTTTCGTCATGATCGTCCACCTTTCCGGACCTACGAGTGCAAAAGATCCAGTGATTCTACAGCCGCGCGAAACAAGCGCCTTGATGGAAGCTCGCATCGATAAACTCCAAGACTAGATTGACATCACATCGGGAATTTGATTCGAAAGAGATTTTACTCGATGTATGAAGCTAACGAAAGCGTAGCGGAGCAAAATGTATGATTTTTTGTTATTCTTGTTCGCGTCAGCCTTCGTCTGATTCTTCGTCTGGCGCACTGGGCCCCGGTCCCTGGATCGAGAAATAGGAACTTGCTAGATTTGTGGTAGCTCCTGACCGCAATGTTCTGCTAAAGAACGGGGTTCGGCTGATATCAGAGGGGGAAATGAATATGCCACGCGAGGGGTGCAACAATTTTGACGGTTGCTGATTACATCATCCTTGCCTTTGCCGCTATCCCGTTCATTTATTATCTGCTCGTTCTCTACAGCACAACGCATTTTTTCCGCGACGCGAAGAAACGATATGGTCAAAATTCCGAGTTTACGCCCCCCGTTAGCTGTCTGAAGCCGATCAAGAATCTGGACTTGGACGCGTACGAAAACTATGCAAGCTTCTGCCGCCAGGACTATCCCGAGTACGAGATCCTCTTTTGCGTCGACCAAGACGACCCTGCACTTCGGGTGCTGGAAAAGCTGATCCACGATTTTCCCGAGCGGCGCATCCGATTACTCTTCGGCTCCGGCCGGGATGCGATCAATGACAAAGTGGCGAGGCTAGTGCGCCTGACGAATGAAGCGCAACACGACTTGTTTGTGATCACCGACGGCGATGTCCGCGTTCGGCCGGACTATTTGCGGTCCGTGGTAGCGCCTTTCCGTGATCCTAAAGTCGGCGCGGCCACTTGTCTCTACGCATCGACCAAGGAGAACTCGTTTCTCGAAGAGATTCAGTCCATCTCGATGATGTCGGACTTTTTTGCTGGAATCATGGCGGCTTGGGAATTAGACGGCGCCAAATTCACCCTGTCACAAACGATTGTAACCACGCGGAAGAATATTTCTGGATTCGGTGGCTATCAACTGATCGAAAATCGGCCGGCAGATGACCTTTATATTGGGCGTCTGGCATCCGAACAGGGGTTAGAAGTCAAGCTGCTCCCTTACGTTGTCCAGACGGTCGCGGATTTTCAATCGCTTAACGATCTGCTCTATAAGCGTGTTCGCTGGATGACTGTGATGCGGCACATGCGGCCCTGGGGCCATTTCGGTTTGATCTTCACATGGGGATTGCCCTGGGCACTCACGGCAGTGGCCGTGCATCCTTCGGCTGGAGTTGCTGCCGCCTATCTGGGAGGCTATCTC
>JBGQCW010000038.1:0-11062 GCA_041495565.1 Candidatus Acidiferrum sp. | reverse complement strand
GCATACTTTCCATTAGCGATGACAGGTCGAGCAGCTCGTCAGCTCGGCCGTGGTCCGAATCTTGTACTGTTCCTTCAGCTTGGCGCCGATTTCCGCCTGATTGTCCGGAGCTCTCCAGTCCATATTGAAAACCTGATCTTTGGGACGCAGCACCTGCTCCGGATCGCGGTGGCAGTCCACGCACCATTGCATCAGCAGCGTATTGGTCTGAAAAACCAGCGGCATCTGGTTGACCGGTCCATGACACGACGAACAGCCCACGCCTTTGTTGACGTGAATGCTGTGATTGAAATAAACGAAATCCGCCAGGCGGTGCACTTTCACCCACTCGATCGATTTGTCGCTGCGATAGCTCTCGCGGATGGGCTCGAGGTAGCTCGCGTTGTTGTAGAGCACCGAATGGCAATTCATGCAGGTCTTCGTCGGAGGAATTCCCGCAACCGCAGAAGTTTCTACGCCGGTGTGGCAATAGCGGCAGTCGAGGCCGTCATCGCCCACGTGATGCTTGTGGCTGAACTGCACGGGTTGTTCGCGCGTCACGTTCTGGCGGGTCATGTAAGGCGAGCGCGCCACCGCAAAAACGGCAATCAGCGCAAGTCCGGCCAGAAAGAGAGCCGAAAACACACTAAATCGAGCGATGAAGTTCGTGCTGCGATGAAAAATCTGGGCCATGTCAGTGTCGCACTAGGTCGGGGGAGCAAGCCAGAAGGGCGCTGATGTCAGGGCCTCCCACGTTTAACCGGGAAGTGCGGGCCCGGGTCGTTGTGAATTTGATAGTTTCCAACAAAACATTCCGGAATGCAACCTCTCGGCCAAATGGCGGAGTGCAATTTCCATGAAGCCGGAGGCGACAAATCCATTGATTCCTGCGAATGATTCGGAATATTAGCTTGCGTGAGCTTGGGGTGCGCCGGGACCGATGGGAAACAGCGGCAGCAACGTGAAGCCTTTGGTTTTGTCGGCTATAAGTTTTTCTTACATGCGTTCGGAAGGCGCGCTGCCGTGGTATCTTAGAAATACCCTCGGCCGCTCTTTTTGCGGCGGAGCTTACCTGTTGTCTGTGCGGCCCCGGCCAGGCCGAGGCCGGCGACACCCGCTGGGGCGTGGTCCAACTGGTAGGACACCTCACTGTTAATGAGGACGGTGAAGGTTCGAATCCTTCCGCCCCAGCCAATTCTTCCCCCTAGAAATAATGGTATCGGTGGCGTCGGCTGTTTTTATGCAGATTCCCGTACCTTTTCATCCGAGCCAAGTTCTCTGTTTCGAACCCGCAACGATGTATCAAGGAGGGGAAGAACTTTCGCGGCCCGGAAAGCTCAAGCAACGCTTTGGATGCTGGTGAAAATCGTCGAGCTATTCAATTAGGGAGTTCAAGCTGAACTCGGTAGAGGCCGCCGCCGCGGGCTATGGCTTTTCGATTCTGGGCCGGGCAGCTCGTAGAGTCGCATGCGGATTTCAGAAGTATTCCATCATCCAGAGGTTGCGATCGCTGGTCAGGCTCAGGACTGCAAATGGCCACAGCACGGCGAAGGCCGGCCACGCAGGAAAGTGTCCTTCCTCTCAGCTCTCGTAGAAGATGGGCATTGCCTTTCAAATCGACGTACAGGAGCTGATTGGAAGGGAGCAAAACTATGCGCAGGATGAGGATGTCAGGATCGGCTACATTCTAGAGGGTGAAGAAGCCTCACTGTGGCAGGCCCATGCGTTTCAGCAGGTCGTCAAAGCGCGGGTCGGAGCGCAGCGGGTCATAGATAGCAGCGGTTTTAAGTCCCAGGAGGTACGTGGCGCGCTCTTCGAATGCTCCCTCCAACCCCGAGAAGGCAGCGTCTTTCTCCCCAAGTCCGGCATAAATGATGGCCGGATACAAAGCGCTGACATCTTCGCGCTTCGCGCGGGCTTGCAGCTCACGAAGAACTTGTCTGGCGCGACTCTTGTCGCCCGACAGTGCGTACGCTTCCCCTAACATCGCGGCGTTGTGCGGAGTGTCGTCCAGCCGCCTCGCCGTCTCAAGGTCGGCTAGAGCCTCCCGCCACTTTCCCTTCTGCTCATACGAAAGACCGCGATCAACACGGGCAGGAGCGAAGTTTGGCTCAATTTCAAGGGTTCGATCCAACTTGCCTATGGCGTCATCGTATTGGCGTGCCAGATAGAGATACTCTCCTTCAGCAGTCCGTATAATCAGCGACAAGGGATCTAATTGCCTTGCAATTGCGTTTTCACGAAAGCACTCCTCGAAGCGCCCCCTTACCGCCAAGCCTCCGGAATACCAGTGAGGCGGAGTTGCATCATTGGGGTCCAGGGCCATGGCCAGCTTGAATTCCCGTTCGGACTCCTCCCAGTTCCAGTCGTGGTTCTGTGCGATCAAAGCCAGAATGGCATGCGGTTCTCCCAGCGTCGGGTCAATCGTAAGTGCTTTTTTTGCTGCGGTTCGGGCCTGAAGGCTTACGGCTTGCAGTGAACTGCCGTTGGCGGCCATCAACAAGTAAGATTCCGCCAAGCCCGTGTAGGCCAATGCGTAGTTAGGGTCGGCCGCGATCGCCGCATGGAAGTACGTTTCCGCATTGCGGAGTCCCGCTGCGGTTCGCCCATTCAGGCTGTAGCGCCCCATAAGATAGGCGTCGTACGCCTCCGGAGTAACCGGATGATTGCGCCCCGCGCGGTTCCGCGGCTCCAGGGCCAACCGCGATTGGATTTCTTGAGCGACCCCAGCGGCCACGTCATCCTGCAACGCGAAGAGGTCCTTCCAACTGTGGTCGTATTCTCGCGCCCATAGGTGGCTCTGGTCTTTTACCTGAATGAGCTGTGCGGTAATGCGCATACGGTTTCCATCTCGCCGCACGCTGCCTTCAAGAATATATTGCACGCCCAATTCACGGCCAATTTGGTCCATCCGCTCGCCGCCGTGCTTGTATCCCATCACCGAAGTTCGCGCGATCACCCCCAGTCGTTCCGGCTGCAGCCGCCCAAGCTGGGTGATCATCTCCTCGGTTACGCCGTCAGTTATGTACTCCTGTTCCGGGTCGCCGGTGAGATTCTGGAAAGGCAGCACCGCCAACATGATCCTGCCAAGTGGTGCGAGAGCGGGGGGATGGATCCGATGCCAGGCTAAATAGCTCACTACCAGGAGAATGGCGAGTAAACCAGCAACTAGAGCGGAGCGCCACGTACGGGCTCCCGCAGCCTCAACGCGCGGCTTTCGTTTCGCACTTTCTTGCAAGCGCTCCACGGTCGCAATGAAGCGGTAACCGCGGCGCGGCAGAGTCTCTATGTACCGGGGCCTCTCGGCATTGTCCGCTAGAGCGCCCCGGATCTGGTTAATCGAGAAATTGATGCCATGCTCGAAATCGACGAAGGTCGCTTCGCTCCACAGGCACCGCTGGATTTCTTCGCGGGTCACCACCGTCCCAGCGCGCTCTGCCAGGAGCAGGAGAACACGGAGCGGCTGGGGTTGCAGCTTTATGAGAATGCCATCTTTGCGGAGTTCGCCTGCCGCCGCATTCAACTCGAACGGACCAAACCGAAGGCTAGGAGAGGTTGGAGAAGGAAATGACATCAACCACCTTTAGCCCGAGATTCTAACAGTTTTGTCACAAGGTCGGCAGCGAAATCTTGTGGTCGGAATCCACAATAAACCGTTCATTTTCAGAAGCTTGGCCACTTACCAAAAACTAACCTTTTCCGTACACACCCCGCATTGCCTTCTTTCCGAACCAAGACTAGTTTGCCCATCACGCGACATTTTGAGGCCGTTCCGATTGAAACTGTTCAGCAAGCGATTTCGCCGCATCGGCACTTCCAGTCAACAAAGAAGTAACGCCATCGAGGGGGCCCGAATCGTGGCTGTGCACAACGCATACGATCCTGAGGAGCCGTCATGAAAAAATCTCTGTTGCTGCTGATCTCAATCTGCGGTTTGGGCTTCCTCCATGGATGCGGCAGCGGCTCGTCGGGGCCGCCCCCGCCTCCCGTAACCACTCACTTTTCCGTGACGTCGGCCAACGCCGCGCCAACCGCCGGCACGGCTTTCAACATCACCGTCACTGCGCTCGGCGACTCCGGCCAGATGGTCGCGAGCTACTCCGGGACCGTGCACTTCTCAAGCAGCGACCCCCAATTTGTGCCACCGGCCAACTTGACGATAACGAATGGCACGGGAACCTTCTCCGTGACGCTTAAGACCGCCGGCGGCCAAACTATCACCGCGACCGACACGAATTCGCTTACCGGCACTTCCGGGGCGATCCCGGTCAGCGCCACCGCGGCTACTCAATTCTCCGTCACCGCAGCCACCGCCGCGTCTCTCACCGGAGCCACCTTCAAGTTCACGGTGACGGCGCAAGACGCTTTCAAAAATACGGCTACCAGCTACGCCGGGACTCTCAACTTCACGAGCAGCGATTCCAAAGCCGTGCTGCCAGCCAACAACTCATCGCTCACAAACGGAACGAAAGACTTCTCGGCGGTTCTACAGACCGTTGGCAGCGAATCCATTACGGCGACGGACACAATCACGGCCTCCATTACAGGAAGTTTGAATTCCATCGTCGTCACCGCTCCCGCCGCACTCGGGATCCTCAACGCCACTCTGCCGGACGGCGCCGTTGGAATTCTCTATCACGAAGTTTGCATAGTTATACCGCTCGGTTGCCAGGAGGCTTCCGTGAATCCTCTAGAGGCCGCAGGTGGTGTTCCACCCTATAGATGGAGCTGGGCTGCGGCGCCAGGCTCATCACTGCCACCCGGCTTGGCCATATCAAGCTTTTTTCGTTGCCGAACAAACCGCAACCAGACGGTTCCCTGCGCTGCTATTGAAGGTACGCCATCAGCGCCAGGAACCTACAACGTCGTCCTCACCGTGACGGACTCAGCGACTCCCGCAGCACAAAAGAGCCGGCAATACGCGCTCACCATCGTTCCAAAACTGGTGATCACTTCCGACACTCCGCCCGATGGAGTCATTGGAACGCCCTACAACTTTACGTTAACGACGAGCGGCGGAAAACCCCCGGTCACCTGGAGCGTCTCCACCGGAGCACTGCCCGCAGGGCTGAGTTTGGATGCCAGCACCGGAGCCATTACCGGTACGCCAACCACGGCCGAACTGTCTAATTTCCAGGTGATGGCGAAGGACTCGGGTGGCCAACTGCAAGAAGAGTTTCAAACGTACAACGTCTCCGTGAACCCTCCCGCGGTAAACAACGCCGAGTTGAACGGCCAATATGCGTTCTCGTTCCAGGGAATGGACAGCCAGGCGCGGCCGGTTGAAATCGTCGGCAGCTTTACGGCGGATGGGGCGGGAAATTTGACCGCTGGCCTCGAGGACGTCAATGGCGCCTCGGGCGTGATCGCTTCTCAGGCCTTTATAGGGACCTATGGGATCTACGCCGATAATCGCGGGAGATTCAATCTAAAGACCTCACCCGGAGGAACGGATTTGGGGACCTTCCGGCTCGCCGCTGGTTCGATCACTGCGGGAGTGGCGAGCAAGGCGCGGTTCGTCGAGTTTGACAGCACTGCCGCGCGCGGCGGGGGCCTTATCGAGAAACAAGACCCCACGGCCTTCTCGACCGCAAAAATCACCGGGGACTATGCCTTCGGTGTTTCGTCTGCCAATTCCGGCGCTGCCGGCAGGTTTACCGCGTCTGCAGGCAACATCTCCTCAGGCAGCCTCGACGAGGACAATCAAGGTACCGTGAACTCCAACGCATCCTTCACGGGCACGTATAGCGTCGCTGCAACCGGCCGCGGCACTTTGACCCTGAATGTCGCCGGCGCGGCGAATCCGGTAAATGCAGTCTTTTATGTGGTTTCTTCCGGCGAATTACAGGTGATGAGCAGCGACGCGCCGAGCGTTAACGCGGAGTTTGCGTTTACGGGGACCATCCTGCAGCAAACAGGGGCAGGAACATTCTCGAACGCGTCGCTGAACAGCGCCAGCGTTATCGGTTTGCATGGACTGGACAGTTCGGAGAGCAACGACGTGGTGTTGGGGGTATTAAGTATCCCTAGCGCGGGCAACTTTACACTCGCTGCCGACGAAAACAACGCTGGAGCGGTGGCAGCCCTGAACCAGGCGGGAACATACGCCGCCGCGGCCAATGGCCGGGTGACCGTCACTGGCACTACCCATCCGCTGGTCCTCTATCTCTTGGGCGCAAACCAAGGGTTCGTGGTGGGCACGGACAGCAACGCCTCAACTGGCTTCTTTGAGCCGCAAACGGGTGGCCCGTTTTCCAACGCGTCCGCGAATGGAAATTTTTTCCTTGGCCCCAGCACACCGAGGAACACCTTTGCTTCTTCCGATGATTCTGGAGTGGCGACGTTTAACGGAACAGGCAGCGTTACGGGGACCACTGATTCAAACAAGGCCGCGGGGGGGCTGTTTCTCGCTCAGGCCTTTACAGGCACCTACACGATCGCGGTAAGCGGCCGAGGGACAATGACCACCAGCGGCAGTATCTTCTATCTCATTTCTCCGTCGAAATTCGTGATCATGGATGGCGGGGTGGGCGTAACTCAATCCACGATCACCGTGGGCGAGAAATAGGCATCGGGCTTGGGGTCGAGGGTTGGCGACGCGGCTCAAATGACGGCAAAGCGCTCGTCGTAGGCGGAACATCCGGCCCGTCTGCGGGCTACTTCGGTCCCAATGGTCTTGCCACCGCGGAGCTGTATCACTAGCGCGGACCAACGGAATCGTCACTCGAAGCATTATAATTATGCACACTTGTGCTTGGCAGGGGCAGCCGTTAATTTTCGAATCTTTCCGCCCCAGCCAATTTTCTTCCGCAAACGCGGTGAACTTGCCGCGTTAGTCTTTCGCTGTCGGCAGGCCCGCGCTCAGCCAGCCTCTCCAGCCGCCATCCATGGATTCGACGTTGGTGTAACCCATCTTTTGCAGGTTGTCGGCCACCAGCGCGGTACGAAAACCTCCGCCGCAATAAAGAACGATCTTGGCGTTCGTGTCCGGCACGCGTTGCTCGATGTCTCGCTCGATGATGCCCTTGCCAAGATGCACCGCGCCGGGAAGATGGCCCTTGGTCCATTCATTGTCCTCGCGCACATCCACGAGAAGGAATTTCTCGCCAGCCTCGAGGCGGCGCTTCACATCGGCAACGTTGGTTTGCTTGATTTTGCTTTTCGCCTCGTTCACGAGCTTCAGGAACTGTGGCGCGTGGGCCATGAGGAAACTCCTTCCAGAAATGAATTGGAGGTGAGAATAACACAGGCAAGATGGCGTCCAGCGTGCCCGCCCCGCAAACGCGCCCGCTTCAAGCTCTCTGCCGTGCAGGGCTCCGCCAGAAGGCGGGACCATTTAGCTCTTAGGGTTCTCCGCTTTTGATTTATCCCCGGCGTCTTTCTTGGCAAAAGAGCGCACGAGGTTCACGAGATTCCAGCGCACCTTTTCCGTGGTCCGATCGCCCTCTCCTCCCAGCATTTTCCCCTTGCCGTTGCTAACGATGTAAAAAATCTCGCCATCGGTCATCTTTTCGAGGGAAGCAGGGTCGCGCCAGTCGGGGAGTTCGAGCTTCATCTCCGCCGCGAGCTCCCCTTTGCCGTCACCATTTTTGCCATGGCACATCGCACAATGGTAGCCAAAGAGCTTGCGCGCTTCTGCCAGACCTTCCGGGGTGGGCGCGATGGGATTCTTCTTCGCAATGTCTTCCGGCGTGATCTTGTAGTCCGCGGAATCCGGCTTTTCCTGGGTGGTACTCTGCTTCGCGGATGAACTCCAGAAACTCGCGAGCAGAAACGCGCCCAGAATATAGAGAATCCTGCGCATAGCTTCCTCCTGACAGCATCGGCCGGCCGAAGGAGCGAGTTCGGCTTGAGTTTGAGCGGATTCTACGCCCAGCGAGAGTGGAAGGAAAGGATCAAAATGAAGACGCTAGTCCAGGTCGCGCCAGTTGGGGCCGGCGCCAATTTCCACAACCAGGGGGACAGCGAGTTTGTGGACGCCCTCCATCTCTTCCTTGACTAGTTTTTCCAGCTTGCCGCGCTCTTTCGTGGGGGCTTCGAAAAGCAGCTCGTCGTGAACCTGCAGGATCATTTTCGCTTCGAATTTTTCCTCGGCCAGGCGTTGGTCGATGCGGATCATCGCCAGCTTGATGAGATCTGCGGCGGTTCCCTGCAAAGGTGAATTGAGCGCCGTGCGCTCCGCAAAATTGCGGAGCTGCATCTGCGGCGAATTGATTTCTGGAATCGGGCGGATTCTTCCGAACAAAGTTTTCGCCACGCCGGTTTTGCGCGTTTCGGCGAGGATCTTGTCCAGATACTCCTTCACGCCGCGGTAGCGCGTGAAATACGCGTTGATGAATTGCGCGCCTTCGCGCTGTTCGATGCCCAGCTGCTGCGCCAGCCCGAAGGGCGAAAGTCCGTAAATAATGCCGAAGTTGATGGCTTTGGCGGCGCGGCGATGTTCGGCGGTTTGCGCGGGCGGCCCGACGCCGAAAACTTCCTGCGCGGTGCGCGCATGAATATCTTCACCGTTGCGAAACGCCTCGATAAGCACGGGATCTTCCGAAAAATGCGCCATGATGCGCAGCTCGATTTGCGAATAGTCGGCGGAGAGCAGCAACTTCCCATTTTCGGCGACGAAGGCAGCGCGAATCTCGCGGCCCAGTTCGCTGCGAATCGGAATATTCTGCAAATTCGGATCGCTGGAGCTGAGCCGGCCCGTGGCCGTGCCGGTCTGTGAAAAGCTGGTGTGCAGGCGCCCGGTTTCGGGATGGATCAGTTTCGGCAGCGCGTCCACATACGTCGATTTGAGCTTGGCGATTTCGCGGTATTCGATGATTTTCGCGGGAAGCGGATGCTGTGCGGAGAGTTCTTCGAGAATATCCGCTGCGGTGGATCGTGCTTTTGCTTTTCCGCGCCGCGCGTTTGGCTGCAGGTTCAGCTTGTCGAAAAGAATTTCCGCGAGCTGCGCCGGCGAGTTGACGTTGAATTCCGAACCCGCAAACTGCCAGATCTCTTTCTCGAGCCGCCGGACTTCTTTCTCCATCGACCGCGACATTTTGTCCAGTTCTTTGGGATCGACGCGGATCCCGGCGCGTTCGATATCCGCTAGCACCGGCGCAAGAGGCAGATCAATTTTTTCGTAGACGCCCGCAAGCCGCTGCTCTTCGACCTGCCCACGGAGAGCCGGCGCGAGGCGCTGCAGATAGTCGGCGCGCTCGCCGGCCCCTCCACTAAGCATGACGTTGAACTGGCGCATCACGACATCGGTGAAGTTGTGATTTGCCGTTGTGGGCCGCAATAGATACGAGTAAAGCTGTGTCGCGTGTTGGATATTCGCCGCGCGGCCTGTGAGCAATTGAAATAACTTTGGATCGTGTACGATCTTCGGCCGCTTGGAATCGGCGAGAAGCGGCGCGAGCGCCTTCAGCGCTTCCCCCTTTTCGTCGAACCAGACGGAACGCCCTTCGCCTGCTTTCGAGGAAACCTCAATCGAAGCGGTGCGCGTGCCGAAGCCTTCGGATTCGCGTTCGCCCAATTCAAGATTCAGCCAGATGGCCAGCGGCTGCTTCGCGGGCAGCTTCGTCAGATACTCACGGAATTCGGCGACGGTGGCGAACTGTGCGTAGTCGGTTTTCGCGCTTGACTCTGAATCCGCCGGCGCGGACGAGGCAACCGCCTCTGAGCCTAGTTCTCGGAGCAAGGAATTGAATCCAAGCTCGCGATAGAGCGTGGCAAGCGCCGCCACATCCGGCTCGCGCCGTTCCAGCGTGTGAAGATTGAGCTCCAGCGGCACACCCGTGGCAATCGTCGCCAGCTGTTTGGACAGTATCACTTGCTCGCGCTGCTGCTGGAGCGCTTCGCGGTAGCGCTTGTTCGAAACTTCATCGGCGTGATCCAGCGCCTTTTCTACGCTGCCGTATTTCTGAATCAGCTCGGTCGCGCCTTTTTCTCCAATCCCCTTCGCGCCGGGAATGTTGTCGACTGTGTCGCCCATCAGCGCCATTAAGTCGATTACTTTCTCTGGCGGAACGCCGAGAATTTCTTCCACCTTTTTCTCATCAACAAGAATGTCGGCCTTTGCGCCGCCCGAGCCCGTCCGCAGGATGCGTACTCCCCCATTCACCAGCTGCATCATGTCCTTGTCGTTGCTGATGATCAGGACCTCGAGCTGCTTCCTCGCGGCTTGCGTGGCCAGCGCACCGATGACGTCATCGGCCTCGTAGCCCTGAAACTCCAGGATCGGCAGGCGCATCGCTTCGCAGAGCTTTCGAACGTAGGGAATCTGCACGGAGAGGTCGTCCGGCATCGGAGGCCGCTTCGCCTTGTATTTTTCAAACAGCTTGTCGCGGAACGTCGGCCCCTTGGTATCGAAGACGATGCCCAGGTAATCCGGCTGGTAGTCCTTAATCAAGCGCCGGAGAATATTCGCAAACAGAAACGGCACTTTCGTGGGTATCCCGGAGGGCGCGTTCATGCGGTTCATCGGCGCATAGAAAGCGCGGTAAATGTGCGCCATCGCATCAACAAGAAACAGTTTTTTCGGCGACGAAGGCATGCGGGGGAGTATAGCAAAGGGCCCAGATCCAGACCCCGTTCTATGCGCAAACCCTGCTAGATGATGCCGAGGGGCTTCGCCACTTCAGCAAGAATATCGGCGGCCTTGAGCAGTTGCTCGCGCTTGTGCGCCGCGCTGACGATGGCGCGAAGCCGCGCCTTGCCTTTCGCCACGGTCGGGTAGCCCACGGCAGGGGCGAAGACACCTGCTTCGAAAAGCTTCTTCGAGAATTCGAACGCCTTCGCCGCGTCCCCGACGTGAATCGGAATGATCGGTGTCTCGCTTACCTTGAATTGGAATCCGCGCTTCTTCAGCTCGCGCTTGAAGAATTTCGTGTTCGACCAGAGTTTTTTCACCAGCTTTTCGCCTTCCGGCGAATCGAGCAGCGCAAACGCTGCCTGGCACGCCGCCGCCGTGGCCGGCGGATGCGAAGTCGAAAAAAGAAACGGCCGCGCCCGCAGATACAGAAAATCAATGAGGTCCCGCGAGCCGCAGACGTAGCCGCCCATTGCGCCGATCGCTTTGCTAAGCGTTCCCACCTGGATG
>JBGQCW010000037.1:0-11077 GCA_041495565.1 Candidatus Acidiferrum sp. | reverse complement strand
GCATGCCTTTCACGAATCCACGCCGGCTTACATTTTCAAAATGAATCATGCGTCCCCCGCTCTGCTTATGGACAAAAATAGATACGAAAGCATCTCTGGCAAGCCCCATCCTACAGCCATTCCTGTCTCATGCAAGCCGCAAACCCGGAGATTCGCACTGCCAGCTCTGGAAGAGTGGAGGCCAGTCCAGGCAGCTCGTTCTGTTACTGCTCCGGCCAGGCTCCCAACCCGCGCCGCAAATCCACCAACTGCCCCAGGTGGTACGCGTTGTGATCCGCCAGCAGCAGCGCTTCACGAAGAATCGTCTGCCCATCGCCGTGCGGAATCTGAGCGTACAAGTCGGTACGGGGATTTTTAACCAGCTTGATCATTTCCAACAGATCCTGTTGAAACGCTTTTACGCACTTGTCCCATGCCGAATCGTCCGGTGGCACCGGCGTCTTCGGCCAATAGCCCTCGGGAAAACCCGGTGACTTGTGCTTTGGGTTGCGGCTGAATTCCAGAATGTCCCACTGGGCAATTCGCACGTGCTCGAGCAACTGCCAGCCGGTATGTGGCAAGCTTTCGACGAATGCTCCGCGTTTCGCTTCGGGAAAACCATCGATCGCATCCATAAAATGTACGTGCGCACCCCCGCCCTTCAAGAGGACGATAAGGTGTTCACGGAGTGCCTGATCGCGGTTTCCCGCATTGTTCTTCGTTTTTGTGGTCTTCTTCTTTTTTTTCTTCACGCCCGTTTCCTACTTTTCTGAGAGGAGTACCTGCTGCGGCATGTCCGGAACAGGATGCAGAGTGGTCTTCACGAACCCTGAGTTTCGAAACATCTTCTCATACTGCGAAAATGTATAGGCGTCGCCCGCGTCAGTTCCGGCCAGCATCAGGAGGCTGAAGGCCGCAGCCATGGGCGGCGTGACGCGGTCTTCGTTGGGCACGAATTCCAGCGTAATGGCTTTGCCTCCGGGTCTCAGCGCTGCATGGACGCGACGCATCAGCTTTTCGCAGGTGGGAATGTCAAAATGGTGAAAGATGTTAGTCAGTAGCACGATATCGTAGCCATCGCCGAGGTCCGCTTCAAACGCGCTTCCGTGCAGGAAGGCGACGCGATCGGCTACCCCGGCCGCCGCCGCATTCTCCTTTGCCACCGCGAGGACCGGTGCCCAGTCAACCGCTGTGATTTGCGCGTTGGGATTTTGCTTTGCGATGGTGATTCCAAACATTCCGTGTCCCGCCGCAATGTCCAGCACTTTGCACATTTTGCCTTCGGCGGCGCCCGTGAGTTCCGCGATGAACCCGGCCGACACCGTCGTCAACGGCGCCATGCTCCTCGCAAAGGCCACCCACAGCGCATCATTGGGCTTTGTATTGTCTCCCTGTGCGGCAGTCGTGCCACCCTTTCGCACAATTTCCGTCAACGCGTTGAAGTTTCTCTTGTGTTCCTCACTCGTCAGGAAGTCTGTCATCGTTCCCAGGTAGCCAGGCGATCGCCGGTTCAAAAAAATCTCGCTCTCTGGCGTGAGGGAATAGAGATCGTCCCCCTTCGTTAGGAATCCCTGGATGGTCAGGTAATCGCACAAGATGCGAATGCCGCGCTCCGCTGCATTCACTCGCTGGGCGATGGCGTTCGCGCGGCCGGCTCCTTCGGCAATCGCCGTGAAGACGTCGAGCTCAATCGCGGTTTTCAGTGCCGCCGAACTTTGGAAGGCCGTGAGCACTTCGAAGATGTGCTCCGGGGATGGTCTTTGTGATGGTGAAGCGCTGGCCATGGTCTTGAAGAGCCTCTTTGACTTGAGATAATTGCACGCCCATTTTAGCGGACGCGCCTTGCGATTGAAACCTCAGTTCACTTGCCCGTCCAAAGCGATTGCCCTGCAGCATCTTACGCTGGCATACTTTCTTTCCCCGCAATCGAGTAGAGGCGACTGATGAAACACGAATACCACCGCTGGCACTCTCCGCGGCTCGGCATCGAGCTCGGTGTTGTCGTCTATGGCCACTGGGGCCCGCCGCTGCTGGGTTTTCCCACCAGCGCCGGCGACGAGTTGGAGCTCGAAGGCCAGAGCATGGTCGGCGCGCTCGCGGATTTCATTGACGCCGGAAGAGTGAAATTTTTCACCATCAATTCCATCAATGGCCTCAGCTTTTACAACAAGGGCGCGCATCCTTTTCATCGCAGCTACGTGCAGTCCGTATTCGATTCCTATCTCCGGGAAGAGGTCGTTCCTTTCATCTGGGACAACTGCAAATCGCCGGGTATCGCCATTTCCACGATGGGCGCTTCCTTTGGCGCGTACCACGCGGCGAACTCGCTTTTCAAACACCCCGATGTCATCAAACGGTGCTTCGCCATGTCCGGCGTCTACGACGTCAAAAATTTCATGGACGGGATGTACGACGACAACTTTTATTTCAACAATCCCGTCGATTACCTCGCCAATATGAGCGATCCCTGGTTCTACGAACAGATCGCCACATGCGACATTCATATCACCACCGGCACCGGTCCGTGGGAAAACAGCGGACCGACCTACCGACTCTCCGAGATTCTTTCCAGCAAGGGAATTCGCCATTCGCTCGACAATTGGGGACCGCAGGGCGGCCATGACTGGCCGTACTGGAAGCACCAAATGCGCGAATACATTTCCAAACTTTTCTGAATGAGTATGCGGTCGTAGTTTGCTGCGGCTGAAAAGCGGAACTTCAGGCGAAGCCGAGGTGGTCGAGCTGGTAGTGGCCCTTCTCGATGACCTGGTCGTCATCAATCCAGACGTCGCACTTGCGCGTCAGCACGTCAACGTGAGTCTTTGATTTCCAGTCCGCGTGGGTCTGGCTGCCATAAGGATCACCGAACGCGATATGCACGCCGGGAAACTTTTCGTCCTGGAGCAAGATGCCAATCATCTCCGATAAGCCGAGATTCGTTCCGAAGGCCAGCTCGCCCACGCGGTCACTATTTTCATCCGTATGGCAATATTCCCAGAATTCTTTTTCCAGGTCCTTGCGCGCACATTCGGCGCCCACGAGCCGCGCGCCTTTGATCTCGAGCACCAGTGGTGTCGTTTGCAGATCTCCGTACTTGCCGTTGAAATGGTCGCCTGCTGTGGCATCACACACAAACGTGCCATCCACGGTCGCGGGAGTCGTGAAAACTTCCCCCGCCGGCAAGTTTGACCAGTAGCGCGGGCTGATTAACCCGCTGGTCTTCACCCAGTCGAGGCCGCGGTCGAAATGCGCCGCGATCTTTGTCCCTGCTTCGGTCTTCACCGTCAGCGTTTCCGCGCGCAGCATCCGTTCGCGCAGTTTGTCGCTCAGCCGGTCGACCATGCGGTAGTCCGCGCGCATGCCCTGCTCCATGATTTGCGGGGTCACGCCGACCATATGTGCATAACGGATCTGCCGCCGCTCAACCACTCTTACAATCGCCATGCGCGCAGCGAGCTCGCCAAGCTGGGGCGTCATGCACAGTACGCCCACGTCCGCCGTTTCCAGCGCCTGCAACACCGCCGGTGGTGCTGCGGTCGTGGGCCGGGGGCCGAAATCTTCGAGGAGAAGTCCGGTGTATTGCGCGCCGCGGTCATCCAGCGCCGCGGCAATGCTGGCCGCAACGGCGCGGCTGGCCTCGTCGGCAATCAGTGCCACGTGTTCGCCGGGACGAACACCCAGGCACGTTTCCACGGCGTTGCGCGCGCCGGGCATCAGCTCTGCTCGGGGGGAACCAAAGTGCATCTAATTAATTCTACTTGAATTGGGTAGATTTTCTAGCGCAGGCGTTCCGAAGGAGTTCCTTTCTCAACTGGCCGATAGGACGGTCCCCATCAATCGGCCACCGAACTGCGCGGGGAGACTCGAAACGCGGGCACTTGGCCGCCGCCGCTGGTGACATTGGCGAGCCCCGTGGCGCTGAGACGCGTCAAGAACCCGCACACTTTTCCGCGGAACAAGTAGGGCGCAAAATCCACCAGCATGTCCCGGTAATGCACCTGACCTACGTCCGTGATGTACGGAAAAACTTCGCGGCGAATCGGAATGCGTTCCTGCGCGATCCAAACCCCATTTTTAACCGTCAGCGCCCGCTCGATCGCGTCATCCCACGCGGCTTCGTCGGTTTCCCATCCGAGCGTTACGCCCGAGCCACCGTACTCGTCGCTGGGCTTCAGCACCAGGTTTTCGCGCTCCTTGCGGACAAACGCCAGCAACTCCACCTGCTTCCCGTAATGTGCCGTCTTGACGTCCGCTACGACGCGCGTCCAGGGAATATGCTTCTTGATCAGTTCGCGCTCACCGTGCGAAAAGAGCGCGCCATTTTGCTCGTCCGTCAGCACCGCGAAAAAGGCCTTCACGTGCGGAATCTTGCAGCGGAAGTTGTTCGCCACACACACAACATTCGCCGTGTAAGCCTTGACGAGCGCCGCGCACTCCGCCGGCTTGGCCACAATGTCGTTGATCAGCACCCGGCGGTAGACCAGGTCAATCACTTTGTCCTGCGCTACAAGCTGTTTGCCGTCGAACTCGAGTTCCCTTGGATCGGCGATGAGCGTGGGCACGCCCATTCTCTCGAAACGTTCCTGGAGGATTTCGAATTCGCTCCAGGTGGGCACACCCTCCCAATCCACAATGGCAATCTGCGGCGTCGTGGACGACCCGCCCCAGTCCACATAACTCATCATCAGCGCATCCAGAAGTTTTGCGCTGAGTGGATAACTGTGGACCTCATATCGTTGCGCAAACTTTCCCATGACGGGAAGTTCGCGGAAAATCTCCGCCAGCGTTTCCGCGTAGCCTGCGCCCGCCGGCGATTCACCGTTGTATTCGGCAAACTTCAGCGAATCGGGAAGCAAGAACGCATCGAGCCGCGATGCCGTGCTCGCCGGTCCATATCCCGTGGGAATTCGCGCAAGGCGTTCCTCTTCCGGCCGGAGATGCAATTGCGCAAAGAGATGTCGATCGTCGAGCGCCGCCGTTGTGACGCGCTCGCCGAGTTCCGCGATGGTTTCCGCGACGGTTCGAACACGCTCTTCCTCTTCCGGAGAGAAACAAAATGGACGCAAGAAAGGACAGTGGACGCGGTCGCCGAACGTCAGCTTGGCTTTGCGCATCCGTTTGAACAAATCTTCCGGAAGCGACGGCACTCGCAGGAGTGTCGCCTTCAATATCTCGTGCCATTCCTCCTGGGGAGTCGGAGGCGTCATCGAAGGAGTTGCAGCGCTCGTCATTTTGTGATCGTCCCCGATGGTCCAGCCGACGGTATGGCCGTCGCCTGCGCCGTTTGTGTCTTCACAGCAGGGGCCGATGGCCGGGCTGCCGACTGTGCCGCCGCCGCGCTCTTCGGTGCTCCCGTAAATCCAGCCGCAGAGCCAATTCCCAGCATCTCTTCCCATCGCGGCCAGGGATTCGAAGCCTTGCCATGCAGCGCGCGGTCGATCACCAGCCGCGCCATCCTTTCCACGACGTGCTCGAAATAAAACTCCGTGATGCGGTCACGCTCGAAATCCGGCGCGGGATTCAGAAAATCAATCGCATAAGGCACACCGTCCTTCACCGCGAACTCGATGGTGTTCATCTCGTAGCCCAGCGCCTGGTTGATCGTCTGCGCGTCTTTCACGACGCGCGTCCCGAGTTCCGCGGTCAAATACTTGTGGTCGACCAGGTACTTGCGTTCCTTCGGATCGTAGTGCACCGGCAGAATGTCCATCTTCCCAAACGTGAAGCAGCGCACGTACTGCGTGAAGTCGATGAACTCCTGCAGCGTCATGCAATACGGCGAAGTCTTGTCGTAGGCCGCGAGCAATTCCTCTTTGTTGTTCACTTTGTAGACGTGTTTCCATCCGCCGCCGGAAAACGGCTTCAGGATAGCGGGGCGTCCCACGTAATCCAGCAACCCATCCCAATCCACCGGGTATTCCAGGTTGTGCAGCGATTCGCCCGTGATATCCACATCGCTCGGATATCCTTTCTGCGGCAATAAAATCGTTTTCGGAATGGCGATGCCCAGCTTCGAGGCCACCGAATAATTGAAGAATTTGTCGTCGGCCGTCCACCAGAACGGATTATTGATGATGTACGTCCCCTGCAACACCGCATGCTTCAGGTAGCCACGGTAATACTCAACCTCGTGGGAGATGCGGTCCACGATCACGCTGTATCTCGGTGGTTCGCCCATGCGCGTGCCGCCCAGCTTTACGAATTCCGCTGCTACACCATCCTTCGCCCCAAGCTGGTTGACGCGCGCGATGAACGCCGGAGGAAAGCTGTATTCCCGCCCGCAAAGAAGGCCAACTTTTTTCATGCTTGTGCTCCTGTAAAGGGCCCGCGGAACTGCCTCGCTTGCTTTCGCTTTCAATTCACCGCATGCGCGGAAGAGGCACGCGGCTCGGTCACGCCGCCGCGCGTTTCTGCAACGAGGTGGCGCACGACGGCCTTCAAGTCACCCGTTTCCAGGTACACGCGCAACTGCCGGTCCGCGCTCGTGCCTTCATTGATGATCGTGTGAACGTACTCGACCGCGCTGCGGCTTCCGAGGTCATCGACCACATCATCCACAAATTCCAGCAATTCGGAAATCAGCTGCCGCATGGGCACTTCGGTTTCTTTGCCGAAGTCGATGAGTTTCCCTTCGATACCGTATCGCGCTGCTCGCCATTTGTTCTCCTCGATCAACGCGCGCCTGTAGAGCCGCCAGCTCATATTGCCCTGGTAGAGGCGGTGCAGCTTGACGATAATGGCCTGCGTGAGCGCGGCGATGGCCACGGCCTCTTCCACTTTCGTCGAGACGTCGAACATCCGGAATTCCAGCGTGCCGAAGGTTGGGTGCGGCCGCACATCCCACCAAATTTTCTTGCCGTTGTCGATGCAGTTCAGTTTGACGAGCAGATTCACAAAATTCTCGTAGGCGCTCCACGATTCGAATTGCTCCGGTATCCCCGTGCGTGGGAACCGGCGAAATACCGTCGTGCGGAACGATTTCAATCCCGTGTTTCGGCCCATCCAAAACGGTGAGCTGGTGGAAAGCGCCAGCAGGTGCGGCAGGAAATATCGCACGCCATTCATCAAGTCGATGGTGGTTTGCTTATCCGGCATCGCGACGTGCACGTGCATGCCGAAGATCAGCAACGACCTCGCCAGTTGTCCCATTTCTTCGATGATGTGCTGGTAGCGTTCGCCGGGAGAAATGACCTGGTCGATCCAGCTCGAAAAGGGATGCGTGCCTGCCGCCGCGACCTGCAGTCCGGCGCGTTCCGCCGCCGCTACCAGCTCGCCGCGTGTCCGGTGCATTTCGATGCGTAACTCGCTGACGTTCTCGCAGATGCGCGTGCCGGTCTCCACGATGGATTGGTGCAGCTCGTGCTTCACCTGCTCTGCGATGTCCGGAGAAACCGCGGATACGATTTGGCTGACGTGGGAGCGCAGCTCACACGTGGCGGGATCTATGATTTGGAATTCTTCTTCGACGCCGATAGTAAAGCGGTGAGCCATGGAGTGGCCCTCCGGGTCACCTGATCATGTTGGGAACTTCGAGGCTCGTATCATACCGCGCCCACCCGCCAAATTGCACCTGCGAGGCGGCGCGAAAGAAGCCGCAGACGGGCCAGCGTCAAATTGGCGCTGGACGTAAAGCCCATGGGCTTGCCAGACTCTTTCGCATGCAAATCAAGCCCTTTCGAATCGAACAATATTTCGGCAAGTACGAATTCACCGCCAAGTACCTGCTCTCCAGCTCCGACGCCGAATCCCGCACCATCAAAGAGCTCCTCGACCTGGAGCCCGGTGCCCACGAACGCCTGCTCGAGCACTGGTGCGGGTACACCGAATCGCCGGGCGCTCCCGAGTTGCGCGAAGTGATCGCCGGCATGTACAAGCAGGTCATACCCGACGACGTCCTCGTTCTGGCCTCCGCCGAAGAAGGCATCTTTGTGCTCTATCACGCGCTCGTCGGACCCGCGGACCATGTCATCGTCGAAACACCTTGTTACGAGAGCGGCCTCGAAGTTGCGCGCAGCACCGGCGCGCAAGTCAGCGAATGGCGTCGCTCTTTCGAAAACGGCTGGGCGCATGACCTCACTGCCCTAGAAAGGCTGATCCAGCCGAACACCAGAGTCATTTATATCAACACACCACATAATCCCACCGGACTTCTGATGCCAGCGAACGTATTCAAGCAAGTGCTCGATTTGGCGGCGAGCCGCGGCATCATTGTGTTTTCGGATGAGGTGTACAGAGAGCTCGAACACGACCCAGCGATCCGGCTCCCCGCAGCCTGCGACGCTTACGAACATGCCGTCAGCCTGGGCTCGATGAGTAAGACCTATGGGCTGCCTGGCTTGCGTCTCGGATGGTTGGCCAGCCGCGATCCAGAAATCATTCGGAGCTGCCTGGAATTCCGGTACTACACCACAATCTGCAACAGCGCCCCGAGCGAATTTCTCGCTGCCCTGGCCTTGCGTCATCGCGACGTCCTGGCGCAGCGCAATTCGCAAATCGTCCTGCGCAATTTGCCCCTGCTCGACGCCTTCCTCCGGCAGCGCTCGCATCTATTCGAATGGGTGAAGCCCAACGCCAGCCCCATCGGTTTTGTGCATTTCAAGCCGCAGCGCGACGTGCTTGCGTTCTGCGAAGAAGTGGTGCGTGATTCGGGCGTCCTTCTGCTTCCCGGCACCGTCTACGACCAGCCGCGCCACATCCGATTCGGCTACGGGCGCAAGAACATGCCCGAAGCATTAGCGCAATTCGGCGCTTACCTCGATGCTCATTTTTGATTAAGATTTACGCTTGGATGGCGGGATTCAGCAACGTAGGACAGACATTCCTGTCTCTCACTCCGTAAATATATTCGCGTCGGGCCTGCTCTTTACTTCGTTACTTCCTTACCTGTTTACTTCAATCCTGCTACGCCGCGCCCAACGCCCTGCGCTGCTGGAAACATTCCCGGCAGAAGACCGGGCGCCCCTGCGTGGGCCGGAAGGGAACGGTGGTTTCCTTCCCGCACTGCGAGCAGTTTGTCTTTGTTTCCGAACGCATCGGTGACGCGTGTCCGCCGCCACCGCCGCCGCCCTCGGCTCGTTTGGCCTTGCAGGCTTTGCAGCGCTTGGGCTCGTTCTTGAACCCCTTGTCGGCGAAAAACATCTGTTCGCCGCCTGTGAACACAAACTCCGCACCGCACTCCGCACACTTCAGCACCTTGTCGTGGTATTCCATGAGCCGTTCTCCCCTGGTCCCGTGTCGGGCGGGAGATGGGGCAGACTTTGTACCAGTGAGCCGAGTTGCTTGAGGAAACCTGTATCCGGGGACGCCGGGCGCGGATCCCTTGGGCCTGCGGGCACGAAGCTGAAACACGAACCCATAACTTCCCTGCCTTACGGGGGCCTGATTCTCGGAAGTGCGGCGCCGAGCCGCGTGGAAAACGGATAGGCGGCCCCAACTGCTTCGGGGCCGCCTCCCTGAACTTAATCCGCTTCCCGCCGCTGCTTCTTGCGCAGTCGCTTCCGCGAAAGCGCTTCCTTCGTCCGGCGCTTCTCGCCGGGTTTCATGTAGAAGCTGTGCTTCTTGATTTCCTTGATGATGTCTTCCTGTTGCACCTTGCGCTTAAAACGCCGCAGGGCATTTTCCAGAGATTCACTCTCTTGGATGATGACTTCAGCCACTGTATTAATTCACCCCCAATCCGGTTCGGATTGGTTTCTTGCGGCGCCTCTCGCCGGCCAACCTGCGGTCGGCTATGTACTGCTGCGGGCACCGCCCCTGTTATTGATTATCGCATGTATTGGCCGGCTCGCAGGTGCACCCTGAAAGGTCGCTGGCATCTTCTAATCAATTCCCGCCATCCAAGTCAAGGAATCTTTATGTCTGCCTGCCAGGCCTCGCAGTACTGAACCCATCTCATTGCAATAAAGGTACTCTATAATATAATAGTAAACTATGGATGCTTTTCCGGACTCGCGGTTTTCAACGGCTGCTTCGCCCCGTCGCGAGCCCTCTCCTGTCCCGCTTGTACTCCCTCCTGCCGTTGCGTAGAATGAGCCGCTTCTCCTGACGCGCCCACGGGGGGTCGACCCATGTCCGAGATGCGCGACGCTATCGTAGTACTCCTGGCGGGAGGCCAGGGGGAACGCCTGTGGCCGCTTACCCGCGACCGCGCCAAGCCCGCCGTTCCCTTTGGCGCTCTTTACCGCATCATCGACATCACTCTCTCCAATTGCATCAACTCCGATCTCCGCCGCGTCTATGTTCTCACGCAATATAAAGCTCTCAGCCTGAACCGCCACATTCGCGCCGGCTGGTCTCCCCTCGCCGGCCTCGGTGACTACATCGAAGTCCTCACCCCGCAGATGCGCGTCTCGAAAGAGTGGTACCAGGGCACCGCCGACGCCGTCTACCAGAACATCTATTCCATCGGCAGCGAGCGCTCCAAGTTCACTTTCATTCTCTCCGGCGATCATATCTACAAAATGAACTACGCCAAAATGCTCCAGCAGCACGTGGACTCTGGCGCCGATGTTACCGTCGCCACCATCCAAATTCCCGTCGCGCAAGCCGTCCGGCAATTCGGCGTGATCGAAGTCGATAAGGACTGGCGCATAATCGGTTTTGAAGAAAAGCCTGCCGACCCCAAGCAGTCGCCGCACCATCCGGGGAATTGCAACGCTTCCATGGGCATTTACATCTTCAACACCCAGCTCTTGATCCCCGTCCTCCTCGCCGATTCCGAGGATCCCAGGTCCAGCCACGATTTCGGCAAGGACATCCTGCCGCGCATCATCTTGAAGCATCGCGTCTTCGCCTACAACTTCGTCGATGAAAATAGCAAAGACGCCCTCTACTGGCGCGATGTCGGCACCCTCGATGCCTACTACGAGGCCAACATGGACCTCGTTAGCGTTTCACCGGTTTTCAACCTCTATGACACCTCCTGGCCCCTGCGCACCTGGCAGCATCAGTATCCGCCTGCGAAATTCGTCTTCGCTGATCCTGGGCGCATGGGTGTGGCGCTCGACTCCATCGTTGCCGGCGGTTCCGTGATTTCCGGCAGCCGCGTGCAACGCTGCGTCATCGGGAATAACGTGCGCGTCAACAGCTATTGCGAAGT
>JBGQCW010000036.1:0-11177 GCA_041495565.1 Candidatus Acidiferrum sp. | reverse complement strand
CGCGGCGTTTCCCGATCTTGCCAGCCAGTCCGCGCTGGAGCGTTTCTACTTTTGCGAGAGCACCGAAGTCACAGCCCCGCTGGACCGCAGCGCGCGAACACTCGACGAATTCCGGGAAGGCGTCGCGCACCTCAGCCACGCGGGTTTTTATTTCCACTTCATCACCTCGCGATTGCGGCTGCAGCTCCAGACGAACGATTTTTCGCACTGGCTGGCGGACGGCCTGGGACTTGAAACGCTCTCCGACAGCGTCAATCACATTGACATCTACACCAACACGCTGGACAGCTCACGCGCCAAGCTGCTGCGCCTGGTGGACCGCGAAAGGAGGAAGGTGTGAGCGAAACCCTGGCCCTGAGCCGCATTCCGCTGGAGGACTATGCAAAACTCCTGGGCGCCGGCGAGATCGAGGAGTTGCGCGCTCTCGCGAAGCCGCTTCGCGGCCGCAGCATTGAAATGATCAATTCCACCGCGGTTGGCGGCGGCGTTGCGGAAATCCTCAATCGCCTGGTGCCGCTTGCGGAAGAATTAGAACTCAACATCAAATGGGACGTGATGAGCGGGGGCGAGGATTTCTTTGACGTCACCAAGTCGTTCCACAACGCGCTGCACGGCGCGCCCTATCACGCCAGCCCGAGGGATTTCGAAATTTTTCTGGCGTACAACGAACGCAATCGTACGTCACTCCCTCTGGATGCCGAATTCGTGGTGATTCACGACCCGCAGCCTGCGGCGCTGATCGACGCACGGAAACCTGGCTCCAATCACTGGGTATGGCGCTGCCACATCGATCTTTCGCACCCCAATCGGGCAGTTTGGGACTTCCTGGAAAAATTCGTCTCCCGGTACAACGGCGCCATGTTCTCTTCGCCAGAATTCTCACGTCAGCTTCCGATCCCACAGTATCTTTTCTATCCGGCCATCGACCCGCTTTCCGAAAAGAATCAGGAACTCGAACCGGAGTTCATCGCGCAAGTTCTTGCTCGCTTTCGTATCGATCCTCATCGCACCATCCTCACGCAAATCTCCCGCTTCGACCGCCTGAAGGACCCCGTCGGAGTGATACGCGCTTACCGCATCGTGAAGCGCTATTTCGATTGCCAACTGGTTCTCGCGGGCGGCAGCGCCTCCGACGATCCCGAGGGCGCCATCGTGCTGAAAGAAGTGTTGCGCGAAGCAGGCAACGATCCGGATATCAGGATTATCGAACTTCCGGCCTGGGCGCCGCTCGAAGTCAATGCCCTGCAGCGGGCTTCCACCATCGTCATTCAGAAAAGTTTGCGCGAAGGCTTTGGCCTCACGGTTTCTGAAGCACTGTGGAAGAAGAAGCCCGTCGTGGCTTCCGCAGTGGGCGGCATCCCGATTCAGATTATTCACAAGCACACCGGCCTCCTCGCCCATTCCGTGGAGGGCACGGCGTATCAAATTCGTTTCTTGCTATCCCACCCGGAAATCGCGGCAAAACTCGGCGAGCATGGCCATCAGCACGTGAAGGAGAATTTCCTCATTACTCAGAAACTAAAACGCTACCTGACGCTCTTTCTGACGCTCGCCCGGGGATAGTGAAATCCCCTAAATGCCTTGGCAACTCCTGGTTGCCCGGTCTCATCTAAGTCCAGGAAGCAGAAACTTCCCCCCAGCTGAAGCCAGCCCCTGCTTTCTGCAATTCCTACTCTATCTGTGCAAGGAGAACACGAATGAAACGTGTCGCACTTCTGCTATTTCTCGCAGGCTGGCTGGTGCCGCTGGCGTCGGCGCAGGATCATCTTCAGGTTGGCGCCTACGCCGATTATTTCCGCATCTCGCAAACCAATACGAACATGGTGGGGTTGGGAGGGCGCGTCGGATTCAAGGCATTTTCGCATGTCATGCTCGAAGGCGAAATGAGCTATGACTTCCAACAGGCTTTCGCCGAGGGTTTCACGAATCCGAGCGGCGGCGCTATCACCTTTCAGAACAGCAATCTCAAAGTGCTGCACGGCCTATTTGGTCCAAAACTCATAGCAGGGCACGGCAGAATTCGTCCTTTCCTGACGGTCAAGGGAGGATTTGTCAATTTCCGGCTGGATCCCCGGCCGGCCAGCTTCGCAGGCTTTTTCAGTTCCGTCGATAACCTGCGATCGAGCAACGTAAGCGGGACGGTCTATCCGGGCGCCGGTTTGGAAGGGCATATCGGCCCAGTCGGTCTACGGCTGGAAGCAGGGGATGAAATCTACTTCGCCGGCGGCACGCATCACAATCCGCGTGTCTCGTTCGGGCCGTTCATCCGGTTCTAGGCGCATTCCGTCTGACTAGTTCTAGTTCTCTTTTCGTCGCAACAGATTGCCCCGCTCCATCGCATTTCGGATGAGCGGGGCAAGCGCTTCTAATCGATCCAACATCACTCCGCATTTATGTCTGCAGCCTTGGACTGAAAATAGGCGCACTGCCCCGTCAGAGGACAAATCTCGCACTTTGGCGTCGCTCGCTTGCAAATCTCTTGCCCATGTTTCTTAAGCAAGAGATACGCACGCTGCCGTGCCTCAAAGGTCTCCGGCAGTTCCGCGTCCAAGATCTCACGCGCCGCGCGGTAATCCGCCGCGTAGTTTTTCTCGGTCTCGCCAAACCACAGCCGCATCGGTACGCCGACAAATGCAGACGGCACGGCCGCCACCGGCGCCAACTTCGAAAACAACAGAATCTTTTCCGCGCCGGGCTCTCCAATCACAGGAAATTTCTGAAGCACGTTTTTCGCGCCGCGAATGCCTTTACCGGACTCTTTCTTTTCCTCCAGCATCCATTTATTCAGCTCGGCTTTTAGATCCCCTCCAAGATCGGCCTTCACGATTCGCGCAATTTCCTTCAGCTTCTCCGCGCGCAGCTCCGGCACAATTCCGCCGAGCCGCATCAACTTCGCGAGCTTCGCTTTTGGCGCTTCGAGAATATTCTCCGGTTTCAGCCCCACTTCACGCTTCAGGGCCTCAAATCCCTTGGAACAAGACACATCCGTTGCGGGATACCCGCAATTCACGTACACGATCATTTCGTAAGGATCGCTGGGGCCGGCTGGCTTCTGCGGTCCGTAGAGTTGCTCCAGCCGCTCCAGCACTGAATCCAGGTTTATTCTCGAGTGAGCCATCGTAAAACTAGTCCGGAATAGCCGACCGCCCGTGGGCAGCACTGCCGAAATGCTCGTGATGCTGACGAAGCAAAAACTGATCAGTCATGCCCGCGATGTAATCGCAGACGATTACGTGGCGCGGGGCCATCCGCGCGAGTTCTTCATAGGAAGCCGGCATCGAGCCTGCCGAACCAAGGTAGTAATGGAAGAGCTCTTCCAGACATTTTACGGAGCGATCGCGGTCCTCGGTGATGGCGGGATGGTCATAGATGTGGGCGAAGAGAAAGCGCTTGAGCTTGCCGTTGCGGGCAGCGACAGAGTCACTGAAGCCAGCAAGGCGTTTCGGCGCCGTGCGAATCTCTTCGGTGCTCGCAGCGCCGGAAGCAGAGACGCGCTGCTGCGTGGACTCGATGAGGTCGGTGGCCAGCAAATCGAGAACGCGTTTGAGGGCCTCGTTAAATTTTAGTTTTTCGCGCGCACCGGGATGCGCCGCGTCCACCTGCTCGTAGATTTCGCCAAAAAAAGGCACTTCTTTGCACAGGGCGCCAACATCGAGCAGTTCGGCTTCGAGTGCATCGTCGAGATCAGCGGTGTTGTAGGCAATTTCATCGACCCAGTCGATGAGCTGCGCTTCGAGCGGCGGCCGCAAATCGAGAAGGTACTCGGCGAGCTGGGGGAGTTCCGCGGCGGAATAGTCGCGCGAATGCTTGATGATGCCCTCGCGGACTTCAAAGGTGAGATTCAGCCCGGGAAAATCGAGATAGCGCTGCTCAAACTGTTCGACGATGCGGAGCGCGTGCAAATTGTGATTGAAATGGCCACCGTGCGCGCGCATCAATTCATCGAGCTTTCGTTCGCCGGCATGGCCGAAGGGCGGATGGCCGATGTCGTGGACGAGCGCGAGCGCTTCGGCAAGCTCGGTATTCAGGCCCAGCGCGGAGGCGACGGTACGGGCAATCTGCGCGACCTCCAGAGTGTGCGTCAAGCGGTTGCGGAAATGATCGGAATAGCGGGTGGTGAAAACTTGCGTCTTGGCTTCGAGGCGCCGGAAGGCTCGCGAATGGATGATGCGATCGCGGTCGCGCGCGTAAGCACTCCGGTAGGGATGCGTGGGCTCCGGATAGCGCCGGCCGCGGGAATGTTCCGCGCGCATCGCCCAGGGAGCAGGAGTGGGAACGCTTTCGATGGGCCGCTCCGTAACGTAACAGCTGATTCGCGGGATGACCTATGCGCGGGATGGATCAGGACTTCGGCGAAAGCGCATCCAGGCCGCGATCGGCTTCCTCCGCAATGGCGGAAGTCGGATATTCTTTCTTGATCTGCTGGTAGATGCTGGCGGCTTCTTGCGGATTGGATTTGCGAAGCACACCCGCAAGTTCCAGCAGCACCAGCGGGCGCGGCACGAGCACCGTCGGCTTGTCCGCCATCGCGCGAAAGATCTTAACGGCATCCTCGGGCTTTCCGGTGCGCGAATAAATGACCGCCATCTGATACTGCGCCATGCCGGCGAGTTCCTTGTCGCGCCCTCCGCTGATCTTTTTCAATTCTTCGAGTGCCTGGTTGTGACGATCGAGATCCTCGAAGCAGAGTGCAGAGTAGTAGCGCGCTAGTTTCCCCGGATTCGTGCTGGGATATTTATCGGCAACATTTGTGAACTTCAGCGAAGCAGCCTCGGCGCGCGCCGCATCATTGGCAAAGACAGGTTCGCTGGGTTCCGCGGGATCCGGAGCCGCGCCGACGCGGCCCTGGTAAGCCTTCATGGCGCTATCGAACTCGCCGGATGCTTGCACTGTCTGGCGATCGATATAAAAACGCCAGCCGCCGTAGCCCAGCGCCGCCACCAGCGCCGCGATCACGACGATAAGGGTGAACTGGCCGTGAGAAATGACAGCTTCGGCGCCATGCTCGATGGTTTCCTTGATCTTGTCTTGCTTCAGTTCCTTGCGCGAGATATGTTCCGGCACACACGCTCTCCTGGTTGATCTGGAAACTGCAATCTTAACATAAGACGCAGGCGCGAGGCGGGTCGTACGGAAAGCGCCGGGACGCAATCGCAGAGGTACTTTTCCGCCCGATAACTCCACGACTCTCTCAAAAGCTCGCCAGAAGATGCTAACTTCAAGAGATGAAGACGGCCTGCGTTCACTGCGGCGCGGAACATTCCCTGAAGGAAGCCGAGTTCGGCGGCCACTTGAAGGTGCAATTCCGCTGTTCGAAGTGCGGAAAGAACACCGTCGTGGAACTCAAGCGGCGGGTGGATTCCACGGTGGTCATGTCCTCTCTTCCTTCTTTTGCGCGCGCGGCTGGTACAAGTTCAAACTCGCCTCTGCCGCCTCCGGATCCCGGACTGCGGCTTCCCGTAAAAACCAATGTGATTCTGAGCATCATGTCCGGGCCTTCGCAAGGCACCAACCACACGCTCACCAAACCGCGCGTGATATTAGGACGCCAGGGCGCGGATATTGCTCTGGACGATCCGGAAATCTCGCGTCATCACTGCCTGCTGGAAGTGCGAGACACCTATATCAATCTGAAGGATATGGATTCGACGAACGGCACGTTCTTCGATGAAGAGCGGGTGCGCGCGGCAATGCTGCAGGATGGCACGGAGTTTCGGGTCGGTGGAAGCGTGATTCGCGTGAGTTTCCAACTGAAGTAGCCGGACTTCGCTCCCCCGCAAAGCGGTTCCACCCTTGCTTCGATTCGCAAGATTGGCTTTGTGAGATACTAGCGCCGATTCCACAATTGTCCGGAGTCCGATGAACCGCCTCTCCGCCTGCCTGATCACATCCAATGAAGAGCACAACCTGCCGCGTGCATTGAATTCGGTTCAAGGTGTGGCCGACGAGATTGTGGTCGTGGATTGCGGGAGCACGGACCGTACAGCAGAGATTGCGAGAGAGCACGGTGCGAAAGTCATCACACGTGCATGGACGAATTTTGCGGAGCAAAAGAATATCGCCGCGTCGGCGGCGAGCCACGATTGGATTTTGTCACTGGACGCCGACGAAGAATTGAGCTCTGAACTGCGGGACGCGCTGCTGGCGTGGAAAAAGAAAGAGCCGGAGTTTGCCGTGTACGAGTTTGCGCGGCGCACGTGGTATCTCGGCGCGTGGATCAACCACACGGGATGGTACCCCGATTTTCAGCGGCGCCTCTTCCGGCGCGACGCTGCACAATTTTCGGGAATCATTCACGAAGCATTGCATTTCGAAGGGAAGCCCGGTCGACTCAATGGCGACTTGCTTCACTACACGGTACGCTCCTTCGAAGAGCACGAGCGGAAGGTCGAACGCTATACGACGCTTGCCGCGCAGCAAATGTTCGCAGCAGGAAAGCGAAGCTGGCGCGCCGCGATGTGGCTGGCGGCGCCCTGGAACTGGCTCAACAACTATGTGGTATGTCTTGGCTTTCTCGACGGCCATCGCGGCTGGGTCATCTCTCGAATGGCGGCGCGCGGCACATGGCTGAAGTTCAAGAAACTTGGAAAGCTGATTGAAGCAGAACGGCGCGCCGGCGAAGGGAAAGCACCATGAGAGTGCTTTACGTGGACTTGGAGCGCGAATGGCGCGGCGGGCAAAGCCAGGCGTGGCTGACGTTGCGCGGACTTCGCGAGCGTGGACATGACGTTGAGTTGTTAGCGGCACGAGATTCGCCGCTGGCGAAGCGCGCGGCAGAAACTGGAATTGCCGTGCATCAGGTTCCGCGACTCGGTTTGCGCGCTTGGGCCGCTTGCGCGCTGCGCGGTCTGATCGCCAAGAACCGCTTCGAACTTGCGCATCTCAATGAGCCGCACGCACTGACGGCGGCGTGGCTAGCAGGTGCGCACAAACACTTGCCGCTTTTGCTCTCCCGCCGAATTGGATTCCCGCTTCAGAAAAACTTCGTGTCGCAGGCACGATATCGCACCGTGGAGCGGTTTGTAGCCAACAGCGAGGACGTAGCGCAGAGTCTGATCAAGTCCGGCATTGCGGCGCAGAGAATTTCAGTCGTAAATGAGGGTGTGGAAATTTCACCTCTCCCAACAGCAGAGCAACGGACAAATGCCCGGCAACTTTGGGGCGTGAAGGAAAAAGATTTTGTGTTCGGCTGCGTCAGCGTTTTTGTCCCCGAAAAAGGACAGCGGCACCTGATCGAGGCGCTGCCCACGGTGAGAGCTGCGCATCCTGAAGTGCGGCTGCTGCTCGCGGGCGACGGGGCGTGCCGCGCAGAGCTGGAAACGCTCACAAGGAAACTCGGACAATCAGAAGCGGTTCTTTTCCCCGGATTCGTGAATAATGTCGCGCAGGTTTATGCGGCCCTCGATGCTTTTGCGTTCCCCTCGGAGTTCGAAGGGCTGGGAACGGCCCTGCAGGCTGCGATGGCGGTGGGCCTGCCGTGCATCTCGACGAGGCGCGGAGCTCTGGGGGAAGTGGTGGATCACGAGCGGACCGCATTGGTCGTGGAACCCAATGGAAGAGAATTTGCCTCCGCAATGCTGAAACTGATAAATGATGAAGAGTTGCGACAGAGACTCGGCAACGCGGGCCGGCGCGAAGTGGAACAGAGATTTTCAGCGGACCGCATGGTAAAGAACACGATTCACGTCTACGAAGATGTGCTTCAGAAGAGGCACTCAAGATGAAGGCTATTAGATCTGAGGTGATATCGGCTCTAGCCTGCGGAGCAAAATGCAGCTGAGTTATACTCCAACGAGATCGACTCTGACCCAGGCCAGATTCCGGACCCAAACCGAATTTCATCCTGCGAGGTGCACATGCGATCCATCCTTGCGATTTTGATTCTGAGTTGTGCTTGCGGTACGAATGCCGCGGCTCAATCCAAGAAATCTACGGAACCGCCGTTGGATCTCTCGCAGACGGCGGCCGGACGTCAGCACCATGCCATCGCGACCAAGAGCCGCGAGGCGCAAGAATATTTCGATCAAGGAATCACGCTGCTGTACGGCTTCAACCACGAAGGGGCCGCGCGCGCATTCCAACGGGCTGCGGAACTTGATCCGGCTTCGCCAATGCCGCTTTGGGGCATCGCCCTGGCTGCAGGACCCAATTACAATTTGGATGTAGACGCGGAGCGAGAGAAGTTCGCGTACGAAACTACGCAGAGATCCCTAAAGCTCGCGGAACACGCGCCAGAAAACGAGAAAGAATATGTAGCTGCCCTTGCCAAACGCTACTCGGGAGAAGCGTCGCCGAATTACAGTAAGCTCTCTCTGGATTTCGCGGCGGCTATGAAGGCGCTGTCGCAAAAATATCCGGACGACTTGGACGCGGCAACACTCTACGCAGAAAGCCTGATGAATTTGAATCCGTGGAAGCTTTGGTCGCTAGATGGCAAACCAGCGGAAGGCACCAAAGAAATTGTGCGCGTGTTGGAGTCCGTGCTGCAACGTAACCCGAACCACGCAGGCGCCAATCATTACTACATTCACGCTCTCGAAGCGTCCCCCCATGCGGAACGCGCGCTCCCAAGCGCAGCCAGGATGGGCGGGATGGTGCCGTGGGCTGGTCATTTGGTGCACATGCCCGCACACATTTACATCCGCACGGGGGATTATGCCGAGGCCGCTAGAAATAACGCGGAGGCGGCGCATGTGGATCAAGGCTATCTGCAGCAGAGCCATCTGATGGGCAGCACCTACGACCTTATCTATTACAGCCACAACCTCCACTTCCTGTCGGCCGCGCAGGCCATGGCGGGAAATTTCGCCGCTGCGAAGCGGGCTGCCGACGAATTGGAAGCCCACATCCGGCCGCTCGTTGGCAGGATGCCGGAGTCGGAGAGTTATCTGCCGACGCCAATCCTTGTTCTCGTGCGCTTTCATCGCTGGGACGAAATCCTGAAGACCAGCCCGCCGGAATCAAAACTGGTCATAGCCAATGCACTCTGGCATTTCGCCCGCGGAAGCGCTGCGGCCGCCATGGGGAAGATCGAAATGGCGGAAGCTGAGCGTAGAGAGCTGGAGACTGTGCGCGGAATAACATCGCCGGAGCAAGGGTTCGGGATGTTTTACACCAAAGCGCAAGACTTCCTGAGTCTGGCCGCAAGCATCCTGGATGCCCGGATCGCCACGGCGCGCGGAGAAGACGGGCGCGCCCTCGAGTGCTGGATGCAGGCGGTTCAACTCGAGGACGGATTCAGATATGACGAGCCGCCCGAGTGGTTCTATCCCGTTCGAGAATCGCTGGGGGCGGCGCTGCTTGCCGCCGGGAAGGCGAACGGAGCTGAGCAGGTCTTTCGCGACGATCTGCTTCGCAATCCGCGTAATCCCCGCTCTCTCTTCGGCCTAATGAACAGCCTGAAGGCTCAGCAGCGAGACGCGGACGCGGCCTGGGTGGAACGTGAATTCAACGAGGCTTGGGAGGGCGCCGATACAAAACTGAGATTATCCGACTTGTGAAAGCTTCTGGCTTCGCTGAATTCCGATTTGTCGAGCAATGGTGCCCCAAAATGATGAAGCGCTTGGCAGGTCTTCCCAGATCCGCCAAGCGCTTCAAGCCTTCTTGAAATTTTTGCACCAGTTTTCTGTCTTCTCTTTGTTCCAGGCGTTTCCCTCCTCTCCGCTCGCCGTTTGACGTCAAGCTATCTTGGGGATTGAACAACCCATCGCCCTTTTGGCTCGAGAAACTCCACGCCAATGACAAAGCCGTCGCCTTGCAGAGGTTGGCAGTAAGCTACCCGGGCCGAGGAGCGAAAGTCTCCGGTGCGCGAGGCGAACGTCAGTTTCTCGCCTTGTTCCCAGCGGCGCACACTCACCACTCGCGCGCCACGCGCGCTCACGTTCTCAGTAAAAGTCGATTCCGACCCGGGCACCTGGCGATGGCCGTCGATCAGCACGGGAATCTCCATCAAGATGCGGTTTTCGCCCCGGTGAAACATGAATTTGTTCCTGGGAGGCATGGTGGTTGTTCATCCTCACAGGCACGCGGCAATGCGCGTGAGATTGTGTACGCTGCTGCTTCCCCGCCGGTGTTTCATGGCATAGAGGGCGCGGTCGGCGGCGCCAAGCAGTTTTTCGGGCGTATCACCGTCTTCCGGGAAAGCAGCGACACCGGCACTCACGGAAAGTGCAGGGTGTTCCGGCTCCAAGGAAACACGTTCGCGGATTCGGGAGACCACACGCGAAGCGATGTCCTTGCCTGCTTCGGGCAAGACCAGAGCGAATTCGTCGCCCCCGTATCGTGCCGCAGTATCGATCGCGCGGGAATGGTTGCGCAGAATCTTTCCGATGCGCACCAGCGCGCGGCTGCCGGTCAGATGCCCGTAGTGATCGTTGATGGTCTTGAGGCCATCCATGTCCAGAAGCACGATGCTGAAGGGGCGCTGTGTGCGGCGCGAACGGTCAAGCTCCGCTTCGATGACGCTGATGAGCCGCCGATAGTTAGCCAGCCCGGTGAGCGAGTCGCTCACCGCCATCGAGCGCACTTGTTCGAAGAGGCGAGCCTGGTCCAGGAGCGCGCCGGAGAGCATGACGACGTAGCTGGACGTTTTGCTCAACTCCGCCAGAAAAAACGGGCCATCGAAGAGCTGCCGCGAAAAAGCTGCCGCTAGGTGGCAGACGACGTTAAGTGAAGCCACGATAAAGAGCGAGTAGTCGAAAAGGCTTGCGTCGCTCCTTTTCTCCTTGTTGTTCTTGAGGCGCTGGCCGAAGCAGACCGCCGCGATCAAAAAGAGTGCGGCGGGAAGCAGATCCCAGGGACGAGACAAGAGATTTGCAGCATGCGCAACCGGCGCTGCTGGCGCGGCCAGAAATGCGGCGCTCGTCAGATAGGCCGCCAAAGCAACCACCAGCAGTGCTGCTGCCGTTTCTTTGCTGGGCTGCCGTGCGGTGGGCATGTACCGGTCCACGGCGATGGCTGCGAGCAGGAGAACCGCAAGGAGCGTGCGGCTCACCATCCAACCGGCCGGGATGCCCGACAGCGCCACCGGGCCGGAGGCGAGCGCATCGTTCAGACCAAAATAGCCCGCGGTTTCAATAATTCCGGAGAGCACGAATCCGAAGGCCAGAATCAGCGCGGTGCGATCGTGCGTCCCGCGAAACCGGACGAGTGCGTTGGCGGCATAGCAGAAGCTGAGG
>JBGQCW010000035.1:0-11545 GCA_041495565.1 Candidatus Acidiferrum sp. | reverse complement strand
TCCCTATCCCATTTTTGGAAGATGTGCAGAGGATCTATAGATGACTCCGCCGCCGAAGAAGAAAGCGGATTTGCGTAGCCCCGACAAGGTTACCCTCAAGACTATCGCGGAGCACCTTGGACTCACTCCGGGAACAGTCTCGGCGGCTCTGAACAATTCTCCCGCGGCGCGTTCCATACCCCAACACACGAAGAATCGCATCATCGCCGCGGCGCAGGAATTGAATTATCGTCCAAATTTTTTCGCGCGTACCCTGCGGTTGAAGCGAACCTATACGATCGGCGTGATCGCCGAGGAGATCGGCGACGCGTACGGCGCGA
Source organism: Candidatus Acidiferrum sp. (assembly GCA_041495565.1). Taxonomy (GTDB): domain Bacteria; phylum Acidobacteriota; class Terriglobia; order Acidiferrales; family UBA7541; genus Acidiferrum. Next base: position 11,225 of record JBGQCW010000035.1, on the reverse strand, counting down.
TGGTCATCAGCGGCATCGAGGAGTACCTGAGAAAGAACGATTATTTCTTCCTCACCGTGATCCATCGGCACGATCCAAAGCTTCTTCAGACTTACGCGCAAATGCTTTTGACGCGGGGCGTCGAAGGCTTTATCACCACCGACGCTTCGATCAAGGAGGCGCTCTCCCTGCCGACGGTGGCGGTCGCTGGGCACAAGCGCGTCGAAGGCGTCACCAATATCGTCCTGGATCACAGGCGCGCGGCAAGGCTTGCTCTTGAGCATCTGAAGGGACTCGGTCACGAGGATATCGCATTCATCAGAGGCCAGACGGTCAGTTCAGACTCTGCCGTACGGTGGAGCGCAATTTGTGAAGTCGCACAAGAAATGCACATTCACATGCGGCCGGAGTTGACGATCCAATTGGAAGGCGCCGATTCGACACCTGCCATTGGATATCCTTTCGCCAAACAACTGCTGGCGCGGAAGCATCCCTTCACCGCGCTATTTGCGTACAACGATATTTCCGCCATTGGTTCGATCTGGGCCATCAAAGAAGCGGGCTTGCGTGTGCCGGAAGACATCTCTGTGGTTGGATTCGATGACATTCCCGGAGCGGCCTACGCCAATCCGGGCCTCACCACGGTCAGACAGCCGTTGGTGAAGATGGGACAGATTGCGGCGCAGACCGTTGTCGATCGGATTGAAGGACGTGGCGAATACGTGCAGGAGATCGCTATCGAGCCGGAGTTCGTCGTGCGTGAATCGACAGGGCCGGCTCCTTCGCGACGCCTGCGGAGTGTCGCGGAAGGTGCGCGGCACGTACAGGAAAGTCACCCGGCGGATTAGGCTCGCCCTTGCCAACTGCACATGGTTGGCCCACCCGAAATCTTCTCCCTGCTTTCGGGGGCAGCCGTCACGAAGGATTCGCCATCTTCTGAAGACTTTTAACTGTATTGACAATTATTGCGGACGGGACTAGGCTGGCGGCAAGTAAAGTGAGCCACAGCGAAACCCCTGTTTTGTTTGAAGGCTTCTCCCCACTTTCCTAACAAGTCAAAAGGAGTCCCCATGAGACGAACGACCATCCCATTAGCAGTGGTGTTGTTTGTAGCGACAGCGTTGTGTTTCATCGCGATCAAGCCCGCACAGACGGTGCGCGCAAGCTCCGTCATCTATTCCACCGGAGCGATCAACAACTACGGCGGAAGCGGCAATTTAACCCTGTGCATTCCGGAGGCGGCTGCGTTTCGTACCTGGTATCAATTCAGCGGGCACACACTGTTTTCCGCCTGGACCGACGGAAACGTGTGGGGGTCGGACTTCCGCGACAAAGGCTCGCTCAACGATATGGAACCCAGTGGCGGCAGCGACCGCGCCCAGGTGTATTACTACACCGGGCATGGCACCTGTCCCACTTCGCAAACCACAACCTCCAGCGTGGATTTCCTGGTTACCCATGGAAATTTCGGGACGCCCGACTTCACACACATCATCACGGACTCGGTGTGGGGAAACAACGGAGGCAAGCTGCAATTCATGCTGATCGATGCCAGCTGCCCGATGGAACTGCCGGAGATTACCCAATATTTTCCGGTGTTCGGCGGGTTGCACATGGCGACCGGGAATTCTGGAGACGTAAACCACGACACGCAGGACAGCGTGTCTCGAGGATCTTCTTTCGCCGCGCAAACCGCGGGAGTGCCGATCTTTTTTTGCCGCAGCTCCCCGTGGGAGACGCCTGGATGAATACCGGGATCATTGACGTGCAGAGCCAAGTGTGCGCGGTAGCCACGGCCGCGGGAAACACCCGGGACGACGCCATCAACCGGCGCGAAAACGAATTCGTGACCAGCGGTTGGGGCAATCCATCGAACAACTGGATGGCGTGGAAATGGATTTGTCTGAATTGATCTTCGAAGGGTGAAGGAGAAACAGCGATGAAAATCCATTGGAAAGAAGCAGGAATTTTGTTTGGCGTCATCACGATCGCGATTGTTGGAATGAACGGAAGGACCGCTCCGCCGTGGAGGGCGAGAGAAGCGGCTCCCAACTTGTCCCAGGAAGAAGCGGCCTTGCAGGAATCCACCAAGCGCCTTGCCGTGGAGACGTTGGGCCTGAGACTCGAGGGAAAGCCGGAGTCCGGCCATTCCGCGAATTTCTCCGGCTTGCGCACGGAAAACCTTACCTTTACACAACGGCTCGACAGCCGAACATTTATCGCCTACGACCGCCGTTTTTCCCAGACCAAGGAGAAAGGCGTGTACCGGGAGGACGACGAAGCCTTGTTAAAGAAGAGCCGCAGCGTCCTGGAAAGCCTGAAGATTCCGATGAATGAGGTGGAGTCGGAGAAGGTTTTGCAAGAGAAGACCCAGGTTGGTCAGCGCGTAAGGAAAACCGGGAAGTTCCGGAAGGAAGCGGTCGAGCTGGGAAAGAAATATGCGCTGGTCACGCGGCACGTCGCCGGAGTGCCGGTATTTTCCTCACGAGCAATGATCGGGCTGATTCCCGGAGGGGAAATCGGCTTCCTCGAAGTGCATTGGCCGGAGATTCCCGCGCAGACCATCGAAGAGGCGAGGCGCTATCACGAAATAGTACAGAAAAAATGGCAGGCGCCGGCACTGCAAGGGGCTCGCGTCGAATCCGTCACCGCAGGGATCATTCACTCGCCGGCGGCGGCCACCGCCATGGATATTTATCCCGTCATCCGCGTGATTTATGCGCCGGAAGACAAAAGGCAAGGGAAAAAACCAGTCGGCTATTTCGACGCGAATGGTAAGCCTGTTGCCGTGCCCCGTACCTTTCTGGAGCCTCCGCATGAGGACTTGAAGGAGAAGCGAACCGCACCGAATAAAACAACGCCGAAACAGTGATTCGCGGTCGAACCAGAATCTCCCACCAGCCGCACGCTCCGGGCGCCCTCTCCAAGAATGGCGCCCGCAGGGGATGCAATGATTCGCGTGAAGCGATTGAAACCACGAGAGTAAAGTGGCGCGCCCGGTGAGGGTCGAACTCACGACCTACAGCTCCGGAGGCTGTCGCTCTATCCATCTGAGCTACGGGCGCGCGGTGGGCACCCCTCGCTGCTTCAGGAGTGCACGACATGCGAGAACTACCTCGAACCTAGTTATTCTATCCGGTATGGCGGACTTGCGCTAGCGCGCTTTCTCCCGGGAAAAGCTCCGCGGAGCGATTCACCCTTTTGCGCGGGAGCGAATCTCTTTCGCCAGTTTTTCGATTTCCTCGGTTTTTTTCAGCATTGCCAGGGACAGCACGTGCACCGAATCCGTTTTTTCCACTTCCGCCTTTAATTCGCCGGCCAATTGATAGAGCCGTTCGACATTTTTCTTGATGTCCTTCTCGTTGGCCTCAAGGATCGCTTTGGTGTCGAGCTTGGGCGCGTTGGGGTCATCGTCTTTCGGCAGCGGGTGGCGTTGCGGGGACGGCATTGGGGCCTGAGCAGCCAGTGTGCGGGCCAGCACGCCGAGCGGCACGCCCATAGCACAAAACGTAATCACAAATCTGCGTCTGGACTTCATGATCGCCCCCCCGAATTTGTGCACTTCCTAATGGTGTGCTCGACGACGGTTCATCGAACCTCCGCCAATGTTATACTCCCTCCCTCAGAGAGATCATGTCCAGTCCCTTCAATCACTGGTTGGAGCTGACGCTTCCCAACGCCCTTCATCTACTCGGCATCCTCGTTATTGCCCTGGTGTTGAATCGCGCGCTCCGCGCGGTGACAAATCTGCTGATCAAGCGCGCGGGAACACAAGGCCGCGCGGCACAGCTCCGAGAGCAGCAGACGCGCACTCTGGCTGGCGTGCTCTACGGCGCGGGGAGCAAAGTCGTCTGGGCCGTGGCGTTGCTGACTTCGCTGAACGAATTCCACATCAACATCTTGCCGGCGGTAACTCTGGCGGGTTTGGCCAGCCTCGCGATAGGATTTGGCGCGCAATCTCTGGTTCGTGACGTGATCAGCGGCTTCTATATCGTGCTCGAGGATCAATACGTCGTGGGTGACACGATTCAGTTCGCCGACTACATCGGGCGTGTGGAGCAACTCACGCTTCGCCGCACGGTGATCCGTGATGCTCGCGGCGCGCTGGTAACCATCGCCAACGGAGAGATTCGCACTGTCAGTAACCTGAGCCGAGACTGGTCGCAGACTTTCGTGGATGTTTCGCTCGGGCCGGAGAGTCCGATCGAGAAGACTCTCCAGGCGCTGGAGTCCGCAGCTGCGGACTTGCGGGGCGATCCCGCCTGGTCGCAAGCCCTGGTGGATGGACCCCGGATCCTTGGCGTGCATAGCTTCGATCGCACATCGTCCACAGTGCGATTGCAGGTGCGGACGGCGCCGACGCGCCAGGATGAAGTCGCACGAGAGCTGCGGCGGCGTATCCAGATTGAGTTTCAACGGCAGGGGATTCCCCTGTTGAGTGTGCAACGCTTCGAACTGGCAGGCGCTTCTCTTCCCCCGCGAGAATCGGCCAAGCCAGGCTCTGCGAGTTAGGGCAAGGAGGACCCACCATGGCCCAGATCACCTACGACGAAGTGACCTTGATGCTGCGTCTGTACGACATGCGGCGCGAATCGCGTCTCCGTCAGGCACGCGCGTGGTTCACCGAGCACTTTCATCCCGAATCGCCGGAAGAGATGATGCAAAACTATCCGCAAGGCAGCGAGGAAAATACTTACATCCGCATGGTCATCAGCTACTGGGATATGGTGGCGAGCATCGTGAACCGCGGCCTGATCAACGACGAACTATTTTTTGAAAGCAACGGCGAGATCTGGGTGGTGTGGGACCGCATGCGGTCGATCGTTCCCACGTGGCGCTCGGCTTTCAAGAACCCTCACCTCTTCCAGAATATTGAAGAAACCTGCAAGCGGCTCGAGGCCTGGCGGGAGAAGCGCGCACCGGGATCCTCGGCGGCCATGAGGCAAATGATGGGGCAGGCAAAACCAAAAACGAAAGGCAGTTAGTTTCCCGGAAGAAAGAGAATTCCGAGTCGAAGGCCGTGGGTAATCCTTTTCACCGCAGTCGAGCAGGCTCATCGACGCGCGAATCCCGAATTCCACGGGCAGCATTTGGACTTGCGACCTTCACGCAGTTACGCCCAGCCGCCTTCGCAGCGTAGAGAGCCGTATCCGCTTCATGAAGAAGCTCTTCGACCGACCGCATGCCCCATTCATGACTGAGCAGCAAGCCCAGGCTCATCGTCAGAGGAACCGGACCAGTGGACGTTTGCACCGGGCGCTGCGCGACGGTATTCCGGATCTCTTCCGCGCGTGCAAAGGCGAAGGCTGGGTCGCAATTATTCAAGACCACCAGAAATTCCTCTCCACCGTAGCGCCCCACGAAGTCGTACGTTCGAACCGAGGCGAGCAGGCGTTTCGCCGTTTCCCGCAAGACCTCATCCCCGATGAGATGGCCGAAGGAATCATTCACATCTTTGAAATGATCAATGTCGCAGAGAATGATGACGGTAGTCGCATTCTCGCGATGCGAACGAGAAAGTTCGCGCCCCAGCAACTCCAGGATCACGGCGCGGTTCCATAGAGTTGTCAGCGCGTCATGCGACGCCTTGAAGCGCATCTCCTCTCGTGCTTCGACCAGCCGGTCTTCGAGACCGAGGATCCGCAATCCGGTGCGCAAGCGCGCTTTCAGTTCGTCTGCGTCGAACGGCTTAGTCAGGTAGTCATCGGCTCCTGACTCCAGACCCGCAATGACATCTTCTTTCGCTTCCTTCGATGTGAGAAGCACCATGTAGACATAGGATTGCTCTTTCCGTTTCCGGACTTCGCGGCAAACGCCCGGCCCATCCAGCTCGGGCATCACCCAGTCCAGCAAGGCAAGCCTCGGCCCATCCGTGGTGCAGATCTGGTCCGCCGCCTGGCGGCCATTCTCGACGGCGATCACTTCATAGCCCGCGCGCTCCAGGGTTTTTTGAAGCAGTCGCCGCGACATCGTTTCATCATCGGCGATTAAGATTCTCACCCGCAGACCTCTGCCATGCAGGCATCCAACTGCGGCAGAAGTTGCATGGCATCACTTTCGAAAACGGCGAAGGCCTCCGGAAACCCCGATGCTTCTTCCTGACGGCCCATTTGCTCAAGGCGTGCCGCTGTGGCGGCCGCCTGGGTGGCCGCCAGATTGGAGAGCATTCCCTTCATGGTGTGGGCCACGGCAGCGACGCGCTTTCCATCCCTGGCTTCCACAGCTTCGCGCAAGGCAAGAAGATGGCGCGGAAATTCGTCTTTGAAGATCATGAGGAGGTCGCGCAACAGTTCGCGGTCGTTGTCCACTCGCGCAAGCAGTTCCCCAGGGTCAAAAGTCAAATTGTGCGAATCTCTCTCTGTTTGCTTCACGGCCTGCTCCTTCCGCGGTTTAGTCCTTTTTGCTAGCCGGTCGATCTCTGCTCGAAGAGAATTGATTCGTATCGGTTTGGAAACATATCCATCCATTCCAATTTGCAAATATTTATCGGCGTCACCCGCCATGGCATGCGCCGTAATCGCAATAATCGGTGTATGGGTTCCCGTCCTTTGTTCCTCTTCCCGGATTTTTCGGGTGGCTTCCATCCCTCCCATTACGGGCATCTGTATGTCCATCAGCACGAGGTCAAAGGGTTTCCGCCGGAACATCTCAATCGCTTCCTGGCCGTTTACGACATGAGTCACGTGGTGCCCCATCTTTTCGAGCAAGCGAGTTGCGAGCCTTTGATTGACGAGGTTGTCTTCCGCCAAGAGCAGGCGCAACCCCTGGCCTCCGCCCTTTACGACGTGGGGGAATCGTTGCTTTTCGGCGGGAGCCGGGACTCCGAGTGCTTGAAAGACAGCTTCTTGAAGGGACGCGCGACGGAGCGGCTTGGTGAGTCTCCGTTCGACCCCCAATCTCTTGTCGCGATTCTGGTCAGCCAAACTCGGCGCCGATGTTAGGAAGACAATCGCAACCTGCTCTCTTGGCGCTGTCTGCCGAATCCGCTCGGCAACCTCGTATCCATCCATGCGGGGCATGTCTTGATCGAGCAGAATGAGCGGAAAGGGTTTTCCCTCCTTCCGGCTCTTCTCAAAGACCACAAGGGCATCAAAACCATTCTCTGCGCAAACCGGCTCCAGCCCCCATTCAGGAAGAAGACGCATCAACAGGCGCCGGTTTGCTTCGTTATCGTCGACGACCAAGACCTTCTTGCTCGCAATTTCGGGATGCGGCACCGCCGACGGCGTGGACTCGGTTGCCCTCCCAATCGTGAATCGAACTGTGAAGGTGAAAGTACTGCCTTTCCCGGGAGAACTTTCGAGTCCGATTTCGCCGTTCATCAGCCGGATCAGACGCGCGGAGATCGACAATCCGAGCCCGGTTCCTCCAAAGTCGCGCGTCGTCGAGGAATCCGCCTGCGAGAAGGCATCGAAAATGAGCTGGTGCTTTTCTTCGGGGATGCCAATGCCGGTATCCGATACGGTAAAGCGAATGACAATGTCTGCATCCTCGGATGGCAATCGTTCCGCCCGGACGCTTACTTCGCCTTTCTTCGTGAATTTGATGGCATTGCCGGCAAGATTCATCAGAATCTGGCGCAAGCGTGTTGGATCGCCCATCAGCGCTTCAGGAATTTCGCCTTGCACCGCCCAGGTCACTTCCAATCCTTTCTGGTGAGCGCGAACGGCAAGGGGATGCAGCGCACTCTCGATGCAATCCAGCAGCGAGAACGGGACACATTCCACCTCCATCTGGCGTGCTTCGATCTTCGAAAAGTCCAGGATGTCATTGATGATCCCGAGCAAGGATTCGGCGGAGGACTTCACCATGTCCATATACTCTCGCTGGTCGGGGTTTAGTTCCGTATCCAGAGCCAGTTCGGTCATGCCGAGAATGCCGTTCATGGGAGTGCGGATTTCGTGGCTCATGTTCGCCAGAAATTCACTCTTGGCGCGATTCGCAGCTTCCGCGGCCTCCTTCGCTTCACGCAGGTATTCTGCCGCTCGATGTCCTTGCGTCACATCCTGAATCACGACCACGTATCCCTGGTGGCCCCCGTCTTTGAATTTGAATTCCCGCGCCATCGTGTCCACCCAGGCAATCCGGCCGTCCTGCGTCAGGAGGCGGTAGCTCATCGCGTAGTCCTCTCTGTGCGCGATAGCAGCGTTCATGGTCTCCACCACGCGCCGCAGATCATCTGGGTGCAGAACGCTCATCCAGCCCCCTCTAAGCACCTCTTCCGTCGACAGGCCGGTCATTGCTGTGTACTGTTCGTTAACGTACGTCAACTCGCCTCTCTGATTGACCAGTGCAATGCCCACCGGCGCCACCGCGCTAAGCGTCCGGAACAACTCTTCGCTCTGCCTCAGACGTTCCTCCGCAGACCGCTGGTCAGTCACATCCTGCACCACGCCCACAAAGCCTTTTACTATTCCGTCCTCCGAGCGCAGCACCCGGAAGTTTGCCTCAACCAGGGAGACCGTCCCAGTCGGTGAGATCATCCGGTGGCTATGCCGGTAAATTCCTTCCTGCTGTAGCGCTTTGCCCCACGCTTCAATCACTTGTTCGCGATCATCGGGGTAAATGCAGGAAAGGAAGCCTGTCCCGGCTACTTGTTCACGGCTCAACCCGGTTTTTTCTATTAACCACTCGTTCGCATAGATCGCGCTGCCTTCTGCGTCGCAAAGAAAGATGCCTACAGGCGCTGCGTTGCTCACCGTTCGGAACAACTCTTCGCTTTCTCGCAGAGCTTTTTCCGCTGCCACCCGCTGGCTGATATCTTTGTAAATGGCAAGCACACCTTGTTCCCCGTTCTCCATCAACACCGGCCCGGCGTTCACTTCAACATCCACGAGCTTCCCGTCTTTTCTCCTTCGCTTTGTCGTTTCGTGGATGGTTTCCAGCCTCACCCGCTTCAGCCGGTCATTCGTTTTTTCCCTGCTGAAACTCAAGGGGTATAGCAGATCGTTAACTCTCTGCCCGATTGCTTCCCCGCTCGTATATCCGAAGAGTTTCTCAAAGGCGGGATTCACAAGCTCGAACCGGCTGTCGGGCCCTCCCACCGCGATCGCCAGCGGGCTGCTGGCGATCAATGTATTCAGAAATGTTGTGCGATGCTGAAGAGCTAGCTCTGTCCGCCTTCGCTCTTTGACCTCCATCTCCAGTTCACCGGTGCGCGCCGCCACGCGGAGTTCCAGCACATCGCGCGCTTCGCTCAATGCCGCATCGCGTCGCTCAATCTGCTCCAACATGTGATTGAAGTCCGCACTGAGTTGTCGCAGCTCATTTCCTCGCCCCTGTGGCGCCCGTAGTGAGTAGTCCTTTACGGATGCAACCAAACGAGCGGTCCAGGCCAAGTCATAGATCGGTCGTACGATTGCCTGGCGGAGCCTTACCGAGAGCAGGTAAACGATCAACAAACAGACGGAGGCCATGACGGCCGAGACCCAAGCGAAATGAATGATCCGGCCATGCAAATCACTCAAATCATCTTCCAGGTAGAGTGTGCCAACTGGCTTGTGTTCGAGATACACAATCGTGCCGAACGACAGAGAATTTCTGCCCCAGGCAATACCCGCCAGAGGGCGCTTGGGTGGCAGATAGCGGCCGGTCAGGTTCCGCCGGACGTACGACGCAAAAAGTTGGCCATCCGTCTGGTAAAGAACGGCTGCACGGATACTAGAACGCATGCGCATTGCCCCCAGAATCTGGTCTCCAGCATTAGAATCGCTGAACGCCAGCGCTGCGTTTGCATTTGCAGCTAGCAGTTCCGCCGTAGATTCGATTCCGCTAATCTTTTTGGCCCGGAAGTCGTGGATGTCGTAGTAAAAGAACCCGGCGCAAACCAAGAAGAGTCCCAAGCCGCTCGTGGTCATTGCAAAGAGCATCAGGCGTTGGCGGAGAGAGAGTTCCCGGATCGGGCGGGTTTCCATGCTAGCTTCTCGCAGTCTCCGTCTTATTCACAACGCGACGCGCCAACGCGAGCATCTGCGAACTGATCCTCAGGTGAACTTTGTTTGTGCCATCCAGATTCACATCGAATTGGAGCGTCTCCTGTTGCATCATGAAACTCACGATTCCACCGGCATCGAGGAACTCAGCCGTTTCCCCGACGGTAAGCAGGCCCTGGCCGCGCACCGCTTCCAGCACCTGGCTGTATCTTTTCTGTTCCGAACGGCTCACAAACAGAATCTGGCAGGACGTCAATTCCTGCTCCTTGTGAACCCAGCGAATTTCAACACGCCTCTCGCGGGCGGTGGTGCTACGCGTTATTTCCGCCAGCGACGTCCCGAACGAGAAATCACCGAATACGCAAAGCAAGAAAGGCGTATGCCCGGGCGGCAGCGCATTCTCCGGCCATCCAATAAAGCTTGGAAACTTTGAGAGGAAATTTGCTTTCGTCCGATATTCGAGCGCGGAAGGATTTTGCGCTTGGAGCGGCAGTGAGATCAGCAGGAGAGACAGGGCCATTCCACGGTTCAGCATCACATCGGCCAACTGCCTCGTTGCCGAAAATGGTTTCCTATCTTGTCGGTGAAGGCAGAACACACGACTCCTCCGAGGGACAAGGGCACGCCTGTGCCCACGTGCACCGCCGATTATTCTTCTAGGTGATTGATAAGAATCGAGTTCCGGGCAAGGTTTCTAGTCAGCGAAACGGGCGGGTACCCGTACTGGAACGATTCTTCGAAAACGGTTCAATTTGAAACGATACGTTGATTCGGCTTCCCCGCGCGTGAGAACAACGGAGAGCTTGGAGGCGCGGGTGGGATTCGAACCCACGAATGGAGGTTTTGCAGACCTCTCCCTTGGGCCACTTGGGTACCGCGCCGAACTTCTAAGTATAGCAAATCTTCCAAGACCACCCGGACCACCCCACGGACCGGTGCATACCTTATGCTTTATTTTTTCTCGGTGGGCGCCGGCATGGAAATTCTTGCTTCCCGCAAGAATCGCGCCGATTCCTCCGGCGGCGTGGGATTGATGTAGAAGCCGGTGCCCCACTCGAAGCCCGCCACTTTCGTCAGCTTCGGAATAATCTCGAAATGCCAGTGGTAGTGATCGTTGATCTCTTCCCCGATCGGCGAGGTGTGAATCATGAAGTTGTACGCGGGCCGGTCCAACACTTCGTCCAACCGCATCAGCATGTCCTTCAGCATCCGTGCCAGGCTCGCGTACATCGAACTCTGGTTGTTTTCGTAAGACGACCCGTGCGCCTTGGGTAGCAGCCACATTTCAAACGGGAACCGCGAGGCGTAAGGGGC
>JBGQCW010000034.1:0-11549 GCA_041495565.1 Candidatus Acidiferrum sp. | reverse complement strand
GCACTTAGCGGCCTGCTGCATGCCGGGCCGCAACCGCGCCATTCAAACTTCACGTCTGCTTATTCCCCGCTAAGGCACGACTTAGAAGGAACAGCTCCGTGCGGAAAAAACCAAAACTTCGGCTACAGCGCAACCGTCTGCGGCTTCTGTCCGGCATGCCGCGCCAAACCCGCCGCATCCCGGTACACGCGCAACTTCTTCGCGCGCCGCGCGCGCAGCTTGTTCTTCGGCAGCATCCCGAGAACCGCCTCGCGGATAATCCATTCCGGCTTCGTCTCGCGTATCCGCTTCGCCGGCACTTCTTTCAGTCCGCCTGGGTAGCCGCTGTGCGAGTAATAAATCTTTTGCTCGACCTTGTTCCCGGTCATGCGAATCTTGTTTGCGTTAATCACCACGACATGGTCGCCTGAATCCAGGTACGGCGTAAAGCTCGGCTTGTCCTTGCCGATCAGCATGCGCGCAACTTTCGTTGCCAGCCGACCCAGCACGACATCCGTCGCGTCCACCACAAACCAATTCGCTCCCACCTTCAGCGCTTCTGCTTCCTCACCCTTGGCTACGTACGTCCTCATCGCGCTCAGTCACACCTTTCCCTGTAGAGACAAACCCCAATCTTAAGGTACCATTCCGCCCTTGTCAACGCACATACACGCTCCCGGCTCACTCTCGGTCTCAACCCGCCGGCGCCTCTCCACCCCCTCTTGCACGCTAGTGAAATTGTTGCAACCATATACGTCAATGGCGCGTTTCATGCTCAGGGGGAGCTGCAGTTCTCTCGCGGGAGTCTTTGCTTGGTGCCGCGGAGTTCTGGCGATCTAAGACTAGACGCACCGCTCCCTGGCGGTGCAGTACGGTCGGCTCCGTGGATGATCGGCGTCTGTCAACCAAATCATGGAAGAGTGGGAGGTCGTATGCGAAAGACCACGTTTTCTTTTTCAATCTTGCTCGCGGCGGCGATTGCCTTGGCCGGGTTTGCCGGACCATCTGTCCCCGCCAGCGACAAACCAAAGGCCGAGGAGTTGGTGAGTAAACACCTCGACGCCCTCGGAACAACCGAAGCGCGCGCCGCCCTCAAGTCCCTCAACGTGGAAGGTAATCTTCTAACGAAGTTTCTGAGAGGCGGCTCGGGAGCGGCCGGCGGTCCTTTTGCCATGGTTTCGACGGGCCATAAGATCCTCATGGAAGCGAAATTCGACATCCCGACTTATCCAGGCGAATCTTATGCGTTCGATGGAGACAAGAAAACCATCGGGTTCATCGTTCCGGGGCAGCGCTCTCAACTCGAGGATTTCTTGAACCACAACGGAGAGGTACTCGCCGAAGGACTAATCGGCGGCACGCTCTCTACCGCCTGGCCGCTCTACGACTGGCAGAGCCGCAACGCGCGGCTGGACGTCGACGGGTTGAAGAAAGTGGACGGCAAAGAACTCTTCCGCGTCAGCTATCACCCCCGGCACGGAACCGGAGACTTGAAAATCTATCTGTTCTTCGATCCGGAAACTTTTCGCCACGTCAAGACGATCTATACTGAGCAAAGCCAGGCGCAGATGGGCTCCACGCCCGGCATGTCCTCCGTCGGCGGTGGAGCAAACCTCACGATGGAAGAGGACTTCGGCGGCTTCACAAAAGTGAACAAGCTGATGCTCCCGACGCAATGGACGATTAAGTACGAACAGGAAGGCATCGGCAGCGGCAGCTCGATGGTCCAGTTCGATATGACCATCTCAAAGATCCAGGCGAATCCCAATCTCTCCGGCGTGACCTTCAGGATTCAATAGGCGGCACCCAAAAACAAAATGTAAAGAACCGGCGGGATGGCCTCGCGACGAACGAGGCCATTCCGCCGTGCCGCAACGGGTCGCCTTCGGCCCCGGCGAGCCCCGCCCTTCCCCGGCCAAAAGCCACAAAATAACCATTCCCAAATCCTCCGGTTTTTGGTATGCTTGTTTTTAAGCGGTGTCCCCCCGTAGTCGGTTTGCCATGCTACGAACTGACCTACGCACCTCATCGTCGACGAGCCCCACGACAGCCGTGAGGCGTTCCCTCCGTCTCCTACATCTGTGCTTGCCTGGCATTTTACTTTTTTCCTGCGCCATCTTTGTCACGACGGAATGTCTTGCTCAGGACGTCGCTGGCGCGGCGAAGCAGGAACGCGCGCGCAAAGAATCGCAGCAAAAAAAATCCAAGCACGTTTACACCGAGGAAGATTTGAAGCGTGCTCAGATTCTCACTCCAGAAGATCGCGCCCAGATCGAAGCCAAGAAAAATCAGCCGGCTCCCGGCGTGGATGCAAAATCGCAGGATGCTCTCGACGCGGAGTCGATTGCTCCCGACGCTCCTCTCGGTGACGTTGCCCGCCGTTTCCGCAGACTGAAAGAGTCGCAAAGGCTTCAGCAGTCGGCGGAGTTCCATCTTCCGTTTGCCGATGCTCCAGTGCTCGCATCGCCGAAACCGATGCCACCCATTCAGCCCCATTCGTTCAAACCTGCCGCACCGGCTGCGCCGCGCTTCGCTCCTTATCAGCCGCCGGTGAAGCGTTCGCCCTTCGCGCGACCGAGAGTTTTCACGGCCGCGCCTCTGATGATTGTGCCGTCGCGCCCGCCGGCCGCTCGCTTAGTACCCGCGCAACCGCCTGCCCCTGTTGCACCGGCAGTTGCGCCAGTGAACCCCACGAAGCCAAATGTGGTTACCGTGAAGCGCGGCGACTCGCTCTGGAAACTCGCGGAGCAAAATCTGGGCAAGGGTCTCCGCTGGCACGAGTTGTTCTCCGCAAATCCCGGCATTCTCGACCCCAACCACATCGAAGCGGGCTCGCAAATTTATCTGCCTGCGGCAATCTCACCCCTGCGGACTCCCACCAAGTTCACCGTACGGAGTGGCGACACACTCTCGCAGATCGCGCAAACTCAGTTCGGCCACGCTTCTTACTCGGCGTGCATCGCCCGCGCGAATCCCGCCATCCGCGATGCAAACCTGATCTACGCCGGCCAGATTCTCCTCCTCCCCGCCAGCTGCGCTCCGTAGTCTTTTCACGACACGGGTTACTCTGCAGCACAGGTTGCATCTAAATTATCTTCTGGATTCCGTAACTCACTTCAGTTTTCTGGATTGTTCCTTCCTCTCCCCATTCTTATGGCTGACCGTCTATCCATAAGTTGTTGATATACATGCGTTTACCCTGGGACCCGTTTCGAGCCCGTCTGGCACGGCGATTGCGACCTCGGTCCAGGGGCTCCACAGCCCTCTGGGGGACAGTTTTGACGGAATATGCAAAGCTCCATGGAACCTTGCTCTTCCGCGGCGCATTCTTCGCGCGTCAACACCACGAAATCGGTTCAGGGAATATTCACGGCCGTCTCGCAGTCCTGCTTATTACATGGGAGGAACAAAGATTATGGCTATTGATGTGAGGGGATCATCAGTGACATTGAAAATTTTCTTCCGTCTCTTTTTGCTTGCTGTACTGCTGAGCGGCTTGAGCGGCGCCGCATTTTCACAGACCACTGCCAGCATCAAGGGCACGGTCACCGATGCGAGCGGCGCAGTTATCGCAGGCGCCAAGATAGTCGTGAAGAATTCCGCCCTCGGCATTGAACGAACCGCCGCAAGCAGTTCCGAAGGCTATTACGAAGTACCTGCGTTGCCACCGGGCAGTTACAGTGTTGAAGTCCAGATGCAGGGCTTCCAGCATTCCATTGCTAGTGGCGTGATCTTGGCAGTAAGCCAGAACGCGGTCCAGAACTTCAGTTTACAAATCGCAAGCTCAGACACGATCATCACCGTGGAAAGCACGCAGGCGATCATTGAATCGACGACGATGAGCGTCGGCCAGGTGATCGACCAGAAGACGGTACAGGAGATTCCGCTGAATGGGCGGCATTTCGTCGATCTGGCCCTGTTGATCCCCGGCACGGTCACGCCACCGCAGAATGGTTTTTTGACCGCGCCGCTGCGCGGCCAGGGCTCGTTTGCGTTCAACACCGCCGGCAATCGCGAGGATACTGTCAACTTCATGGTCAACGGCATCAATCTGAACGATATGTCTCAGAATCAGATCACCTTCCAGCCGTCGGTCAACACCGTATCGGAATTCAAAGTGGATAATTCCACGTACAGCGCGGAGTATGGGCGCAATTCCGGTGCGATTGTGAACATCGCCACTCGTTCCGGTACCAACGACTATCATGGCGAACTGTTTGAGTTCTTTCGCAGCAATGCCATGGACGCGAGAAACTTTTTCAATACAATTCCTACACCGCAATCCCCCTTCGTTCGCAATAGCTTTGGTGGCAATTTCGGTGGCCCGATTCGCAAGGACAAGACGTTCATTTTCGGGAGCTATGAGGGGCTTCGCCAACGCCAAGGAATCACTCTCAACACGACGATGCTCACCGCCGCCCAACGACAAGCGGTCCTAACGGCCAATAACCCGAGCAGCGTGAAACTGTTGGGTTTAATTCCCCCAGGAAATGATGCATCGGGAAATTTCTTTCTGGGTTCCGCCGTTGCCCCCGTCAACATCGATCAGGGCACCGTGGACGTCAGCCATAATGTCAACAACAATGTACGCCTCCACGGCTATTACGTGTTTCAACGCGATCGCCGGCAGGAGCCCGTCCTGCAGGGGAACACTCTTCCAGGCTTTGGTGATACCCGCCAGTCCCACCGTCAGATCGCAACTTTTAATCTTGCTCAAACCATATCGCCTAGTCTGGTAAACGAAGCACGACTCGGTTTTAATCGCATCCATATTACGTTTACGCCCAATTCCCTGCTGAACCCCGCCGACTTCGGTATCGCGAACGGTATCAACGCGGCAAGCGGACTGCCCCAAATCAGCATCGGGGGCACAACAATTAACTTCGGCGGCCCAGCGGGCTTCCCATCGGGCCGTGGCGATACGACCGTTGTACTTGCGGACACCCTGAATTACCTGCGCGGCAAGCACTCGTTCAAATTCGGCGGAGAGTACCGGCGTTTCTATTTCAATTCGTTCAACGGCGACGCGGGAACGCTCTCGTTCCTGAACGCCGCGGGTTTTGCGAATGGCCAGATCAACTCCTTTTCGCTATCTCCGGGCAACAATCCCAGCAAGATCGTCATTCCGGCGCTGGGCTTCTTCGCCCAGGACAGTTGGAAGATCGTTCCCAGACTCACCGTCGAGCTTGGACTGCGGTATGACTGGAACAATACGCCGACGGAAGCCACTAACAGTTTCGTGAACTTCATCCCGAGTTCCGATTCCCTGGTACAGGTGGCCTCGCCGTATCAGCAGAGCAACAAGAATTTCCAACCGCGCGTTGGTTTTGCCTGGGACGTTTTTGGTACCGGCAAGACCGTCCTGCGGTCGGGATATGGATTGCTGACGGATCAGCCTATCGGCGGTCTGGTAGCAGGCTTGACCAACAATCCACCTCTGGGCAACCCAAAGCTCTTTGTCCCATCGACGCTGACGCCTACGACGACATATGCAACTCTGCTTACCGATGCGAGTGCGAGTGGCTTAAGTCCCGTCGTGGTGGATCCGAACTTCAAAAACTCCTACGTTCAGTCCTACAACCTAAACTTGCAGCAGGAAGTCACCCGCAGGTTTGGTGTGATGGTGGGCTACTTCGGCTCCAAAGGTACGGACCTGCGCACGCGCGTCAACTTGAATCAGTTTGTAAACGGGGTTCGTCCCTTTCCGACTCTTTCAGCAAGCAGCCCCATTCTTCCTGGAGCGACGATTGGCAACATTTCGGATAATAAGAGTCTTGGTAACTCCAGGTACAACGCGTTGTGGGTTTCTTCAAACATGCACCCATGGCATGGCATGCAGTTTAACGCCTCGTATACTTACTCCAAGTCTATCGACTACACGTCACAAAATGGACTGGGAGTAGTGATCCAGGACAGCTTAAATCCGGCGGGGGATCGCGGGCTCTCTGATTTCGATGTTCGCAATCGCTTCGCGATTAATCTCATCTATGCTTTGCCGTTAAAAGGCAACCGCCTGATTGAAGGCTGGCAGCTCGGAACGATCGTCCAGTCCCAAAGCGGAAATCCGGTAAATATCCAGGCCAACGCCAGTGGTATTGGCGGATTTACGGGCGTCTCAACGCTCCGTCCCGATCTAATTGGCCCCGTCCAAATATTGAATCAACCGGTTACCGGAAGCCTTAACATCCAGTACTTTCCGAATTCCGTCTGCGACCCGGCGGCTCTGGCAAAACTCACTCCCCCGCAGACTTGCCCTGCTGGGACTACGTTTGCGATTCCCGATGCTCTCGTCGGAGGCACCACTCAATTTCACCTTGGGAATTTCGGCCGCAACGTAATCATCGGGCCGGGCTTCAACAATGTGGACCTTTCCCTGATCAAGAAGACACGGATCACGGAACGGCTCCGCACGGAGTTCCGGGCAGAAGCCTTTGATCTCTTCAATCACCCCAATTTTGGACAGCCGAACCGAACTGCCCAAGTTGGAAGCAAAACCTTCGGTCAGATTAGTAATACCCGCTTCGCGAACGGCGATTTCGGCAGTTCGCGACAGTTACAGCTCTCACTCAAGCTGGTCTTTTAGCTCGATTGCCGTTGTAATCAGCGGTCGTTGTTTGTTTTCAACGGGGGCGGGCTTCGGCCCGCCCTCTTTGCTTTTTACAGGAGCAGGACTCGGCTCCCAACTTTCGATGTTTCCGAGAAACCACCGGGGAAAACGGCTGGTAGCCGGTCGGCTGCACGGCTTCCGGTTAATTTTCGGATACAATGGAGATGGGTCTGAGGATCGGACCGTGAGGGCTAGGTGATTCACCCAAACGTCTTCCACAACGAAAGTCTGCTGCCCATCGAGAAAGTGCGTCTTTCACCCGGGCAAGCGGGCCTGATCTGCGGCTGGGGCATTTTCACCACGCTGCGCATCTGCCGCGGGGAAGCTTTTGCCTACGAGCGCCATTGGCGCCGCCTGGAAAAAGACGCCGCTCTCACGCGTCTTCCCATGCCCTACACCGCGGCCAAAGTCCGCGTGCATCTCCACGAAGTGATTCGCGCCAACAAAGTCACCGAGGGTTGCGCGCGCGTCTACCTCGTTTACAACACCGTCGGCTTCTGGCAGAGCGACGAAAAGCATCCTCAAGTCGACTTGATCATTTACACCGCGCCGCTCCCCGAACGTCGCGATATCGTCCGGCTCGCGCTGCGCGAACAAGGCCGCCACGCCGCTTCTGCGCTCGCCGGCGTAAAAAGCATTTCCTGGCTCAACAATGTCTGGGCTGTCTCAGAAGCGATCAAAGAAGGTTTCGACGAAGTCGTGATGCTCAACGAGCGCGGCGAAGTCGCCGAATGCACTTCCGCCAACATTTTCGCCGTGAAAGACGGCAAGATCCTCACGCCACCGCTCAACTCCGGCTGTCTCGAAGGCGTTACCCGCGGCATCCTCATGGAAATCGCGCCCGAAACGGGCGTCTCCGTCGTCGAGCAGGCGCTTCGCCCTGAAGATCTCTACTCCGCCGACGAAGTCTTCATCTCCTCGACGAACCGCAACCTCATCAGCGTCGGCGAAATCGCGGGGCACAAGATCGCCGCCACCGGCCCGGTCTGCGACCGCATGAATGATCTCTTCGCAGCCTACGTGGACGACTACGTTTCGCGCCGCCTGTCCGCCTCCTCCGCTTCACGTTGATCCCCACGCACGCCCGATAACGCACCGTCGTTCGAGTAGCGGAACTTCCCCTGCATGCGCTCGTCCTTCTGCCACCAGCAATCCGTGGCCAGCACGTCGCTCAATCACCACACAACCAAGCTCCCTCCCGGCCCTCGCGTGTTACAATGCCCGCCTTGGGACACCCCCATGCCTGATTCCGTTCCTCTGGCCGGCGAAGCCGTTCTCGAGGTCGTCTCCCCAGACGGCGCGCGCCGCTACGCCCGCATCACGCAAACGCCTTTCATGATCGGCCGCGGCGCGGAAACCGGCAACCATTTGCAACTTTCCGACCGCCGCATTTCCCGCAACTGCGCCGCCATCGTCATCGAAGCGAACCGCTTCTATGTGGAAGATCGCGGCCAGCGCCGCGGCCTTTTCGTCAACGGCGAGAAGGTCGAAAGCCGCGAACTCCAGGACGGCGACGCCATCAGCTTCGGCCTCGAAGATTCCTATGAAATCATCTTCCGCTCCAATTCCGCCGCGGATGAGACATCCCTCCCCAACCTCCTCACCCGCATCGAGCACATCACCAGCTCGGAGCCCACGGGTGGCGGCCTCGTCAAGCTCAAGCGGCTGCTGGAAGCCACGTCGCTTCTGCACTCTCAGCTTCCTCTCGACGTGGTGCTCGGCCACATGCTGGATCACGCCGTCTCCGTCACCGACGCCGATCGCGGCCTCCTCCTCGAAGCGGATGCCACCGGCGCTCTCAAGGTGAAATTGGCGCGCCGCAGCGGCGGCCTGCGCCTTCCTCCCGAAAGCCTCACTCCCAGCCAGACCGCCATCCAGCTCGCGCTCAAGCAGCAGTCTCCGGTCATCACGGAGGATCTCGCGCAAGCCGACATGGACCTGCAAGCCGCGCAGAGCATCGTCGCGCAGCGCCTGCGCGCCGTCGTGGTCATTCCTCTCTATGGCATGTCCCGCGCCAACACCCAGGAATCCATGGTGAATATCAAGCGCGGCGATTTTCTCGGCGTCCTCTATCTGGATTCGCGCCGCCCCGCCGCTTTCTCCAAACTCGACCGCCAGATTCTCGATGCCCTGGCCGCCGACGCCGCCAGCATTCTGGATAACGCCCGCCTCGTCGAGCGCGAGCGCGAACGCCAGCGCATGGAGCAGGAGATCAACATCGCCCGAGACATTCAGCAGGCCCTCCTCCCCCGCGATTTCCGCGAATTCCCGCATCTCGCCGTCAACGGCTACAACCTGCCTTGCTTATCCGTCGGCGGCGATTACTTCGACGTCTTTCCGATTAGCGATGGCCGCACCGCCTTTCTTATTGCCGACGTCTCCGGCAAAGGGCTCGGCGCCGCTCTGCTCACCACCATGCTCCAGGGCGCGCTTTCCGCCATGACCCTCGGCACCGATCCCGCGCGCGTCTTCAATCACATCAATCGTTTCCTGTGCGGCCACGCCGAGGTAGGCCGTTACGCCACCATGTTTTTCGGAATCCTCGATGACGACGGCCACTTGGAATTCATCAACGCCGGCCATCCTTCGCCATTCCTCATCCGTGCCGGGGTCGCCGAAGAAGCTTTTACCGAAGGCTCCTATCCCGTTGGCCTGGTTCCCGAAGCCGAATACACCGCCGTCTGCCTCAAGCTCGAACCCGGCGACACCCTCGTCCTTTTCAGCGATGGCGTCACCGAAGCCATGGACCCCGACGATCAGCTCTTTGGAGTTCCCCGCCTGAAGCAAGTCCTCACCGGTCTGGCGGAATGTCCGCTCGAAGAAATCCAGAAGTGCGTCCTCGAATCCGTCGAAAATTTCGCCCGCGGCGCCCACCAGGCCGACGACCTCACCCTCCTCGTCGTCCGCTACCGCGCCGCCGCCGCCTCGGCCACCACGGACACCGACGTCCCCGCCTCCGACTCCGCATCAGCCTCTTCTTCTTCCGCCGCCTCTGCTTCGGCTTCGGCTCCTACTCCGGGTTCCGCCGCCTCTTCCGCCTCCGGGTAATCGCCGCCCACTCTTGCTTCCCTCTCCCGCCCAACACGCCTTTTGTGTCCGCGGTACGTGTGAGGAACTTAGAAACTAGGCCGCCCTTTTGTAAACAGACCGTCTTTCTTAGGCGCAAGATCCGATTCTGGGTTTGGTCAAACGCGCAGTCGAAGGGAGACCCATCGTGAAGAACTTCTTCTTCGGCGTCCTCACCGCACTGGCAGTCCTCGCCGTCGCTGTCTTTGCCTATTGAGGTTAGGTTGGGCCGAGGTGCTGGGCGATCTCCCACCATCACGGTTCGAGAGCTATCTCATGACCAAGTCGGTCCATGCATCCGCGAGGCGCCGCGCACCGGCGCTGCCGAATCCCGTCGTTCCCACCGACGAAAACCTCCTCGCCGGCGGCAAGATCTATCTCGGCGAATGTGCCGGTTGCCACGGCATCCCCGGCGCGCCGGACTCGGAAAGTACCGCCGATAGTTTGTACCCGGCCGTTCCCCATCTCCCCAAAGTCGGCACAGCGTATTCCGAAGCCCAGATTTTCTGGGTCGCCAAGCACGGCATTCGCCGCACCGGCATGTGCGCCAACGGCAAGTGGGATTCCGACCAAAAACTCTGGACCGTGGCCGCCTACATCAAACGCATCAAGTCTCTGCCCCCGCACGTCCAGCAAGAGCTGTCCAAACCCAAGCCTCGCCAATAGCGGCATCGCATCGGCCCCCTGTAGCAGCAAACGAGGCGGGGGCCGTCACCACCGGCTCGTCCCGCCCCGTCTCAACTTCGTGGATCGTGTCCTCGAACTGCGAACTACAGGCCGGCTTCTTTCAGGTCGTCCTTGGCCTGCTTTTCGGCGTTCTTGGCCTGTCCCTTTGCGTCCGCATCGGGTTTCAGCAAGTGGATGGACTTGGTCAGGTTCTGGGCCTTCTCGCCAACGGGTCCCTTGCAGCCGGACAAATCGACGTTGGTGTGCACGCCCGTCACATCGGCCCGCACGCAATTGAAGTCGATTCCCAAATTGTGGCTCGCGTGGAGCGACGCCACGCATTCATCCAGCGCGACGAACGCTGCGCACGCATCCGTGGCGTTCGCGTTGGCCGCCAACAATCCTTTCGCTTGGAATTTCGGCGTCAGCTTCTTTTCGATTTCGCTTCTCGAATCGGTGGAAGTCTTGGAATCTTTCTTGACCCACTTGATGGGATTGAGGGAATGCCCACTGTGCGACGACGTATCCTTTGCCGCCGCGGAAGCCCCAGCCCCCGCTGGACCTTGCGCCGCAACGTTTCCTGCTCCCACCGTCACACTCAGTAACAGAATCAATGCTACAACGACAACGAGAAGATACTGTTTTTTCATGATTACCCCTCTTGTGACCGCTTTGCGTTTGAACTTGAGGCTGCCGGACTTCACCTCAACCCCAGTAGGCCATAGCGTTTCCCCCGCGAATACGCTCAGGGAGACGGTACTCCCCCAATCGGTCACACTGGCCCTGCGTACAGGTGCGCCTCTGGAAATTAAGGCGCGGGGGCAATCAGAGAGGATGCGATCAGGACTTGGCGCGCAAAAACAGGCCGTAAACGCTCAGGCCCAGCCCGCTCAGGAAAAGCAGCGGCAGGAGGTAATTGGTCACCGCCGGCACGATCTCGATAGGAATCCGCAACGGCGCGCCGTATCCGCCGGCGAAGTAATAAATGACTGCCGCGAGAAGCATAAACAGCAGGCCGCGGCGTATCTGCTGGCGTCCGTTCGGCCCCCTGCGGTGAGACATGTGCACCTGCGGAACGGCCTCGCGGCAGAACGGGCACTGCGTCAGTTGCACCGCCATGTTCTTTCCGCAGTACACGCACCGGCGCGTTTCCGCGGGGTTCTTTCCTGGGGGACTCATGCAAGCTCCGGGATCTTTCCTACCTAGGCTAGATTCGAGGCGGCAGGATCGT
>JBGQCW010000033.1:0-11624 GCA_041495565.1 Candidatus Acidiferrum sp. | reverse complement strand
GCGGAATTCATGCACTTGCCGGAACCGGAGCGGCGGCGCTGGATTGCGGAGCGCATCGAAGCGGCCGCGAGCCAGGTCGACCAGCAAAAAATCCTTGAGCGGCTGATTCGCGCCGATCTTTTCGAGCAGGTTTTGCAGGCGCGCTATCTTGGCACCAAGCGATTTTCCCTGGAAGGCGTGACCGCGCTGATTCCGCTGCTGGATTCCATCCTGGACACCGCAGGCGAGCACGGCGCGGAATCCTCGATTATGGCCATGAGCCATCGCGGCCGCCTGAACGTGATGGTTCACGCCGCCTGCAAGACTCCTCACGAAGTTGTTGCTGGTTTTGAAGACGTCGATCCCCGTAGCGTCCTCGGCGCGGGCGACGTGAAGTATCACGTGGGAGCGACGGGCACCTACGTCACAACCACGGGCAAAGAGATCGGCATCCATCTCGTTTCGAATCCGAGCCACCTCGAGGCCGTCGATCCCGTCGCCGTGGGCCGCGCGCGCGCCAAGCAAACCCGCTACGGTTTGCGCGGCGCCCACGTCGACCGTTCGCCGGAAACGCTGAATAAAGTCGTCCCCATCGTGATGCACGGCGACGCGGCCTTCGCGGGTCAAGGCATCTGGGCGGAAACGCTGAATTTTGCGGACTTACAGGCCTATACCGTCGGCGGCACAATTCACATCATCGTGAACAACCTGATTGGTTTCACGACGAGGCCCGCCCAGGAGCATTCTTCGCGCTTCGCTTCCGATATCGCCAAGCGCCAGTCTGTGCCGATCTTCCACGTCAACGGGGAAGATCCCGACGCCGTCGTGCGTATTGGAAAACTCGCCGCGGAATATCGCGCAACGTTCGGCAGCGACGTCGTCGTGGACATCATTGGTTACCGCCGCCACGGCCACAGCGAAGTCGACGATCCGACCATTACTCAGCCGCTGCTCTACGAGCGCATCAAGAATCATGCTCCGCTCTGGAAAATCTACGCCGAGCGCACCGGCATCGACTCGACCCAGCTGGCCGGCGCTGTCCGCAAGGAATACGAAGAAGAGCAGACCAGGGCGCGCGCAATAAAAAAGATACCGCAGTTGCGCACGCTGCCGAACTATTGGGCGCCGTATCAACATGGCCGTTACAACAGTTCCTACGAAGTCGATACCGGCCTCACGCGCGAGAAGCTCGCGGAAATCACTGACGGCCTGGTGCGCGTTCCGGAAGGTTTTCACGTCCACCCGAAAATCGTGAAGCTTCTCGAACAGCGCGCGGAAATGGGCCACGGCAAGCGCGCCGTCGATTACGGCTTTGCTGAGGCGCTGGCCTTCGGCTCCGTGCTTCTCGATGGGAATCCCGTGCGCCTCACGGGACAGGATTCCGAGCGCGGCACATTCAACCAGCGCCACGCCGTGCTCATCGACACGAAAACTGAACACAACTATCTCCCTCTCTCGCATCTCTCCAAGCAGCAGGCCTTCTGCGAGGTTCACAACTCTTCTCTCTCCGAGGCAGGTTGCCTCGGTTTCGAATACGGCTTCAGCCGCGATTATCCCGAAGCGCTCGTTCTCTGGGAGGCGCAGTTCGGTGATTTCGCCAACGGCGCGCAGGTCATCATCGATCAGTTCATCAGCGCCGGCGAGGACAAGTGGAATTTGCCGGCTGGCCTCGTCATGCTGCTGCCGCACGGCTATGAAGGCCAGGGTCCGGAACATTCCAGCGCGCGTCTCGAGCGCTTCATGCAGCTCGCCGCGGAGGACAATATGCAGATTTGCCAGCCTTCGAACGCCGCGCAGTATTTCCACCTGCTGCGCCGGCAGGTGCGCCGCCCGTGGCGCAAGCCGCTGATCGTCTTCACGCCGAAGAGCATGCTGCGCCATCCCGACGCCAGCTCAAGGATCGAGGAGTTCACGCGGCCTCGTTTCCTGCCGCTCGTTCCTGATCGCGAAGTGCAAGATGCCAAGCGCATCCTGATCGCCAGCGGCAAGGTCGGCCACGAGTTGCGCGGCGAACGCCGCCGCCGGAAGGACACGAGTACCGCAATTTTCTTCCTCGATCAGCTTTATCCGCTGCCGCGCACGGAGATCACTGCCGCCCTTGCCGAGCATCCCAACGCCCGCGAAATCGTGTGGGTTCAGGAAGAACCCGCCAATATGGGCGCGCATTTTTACATCCTGCCTCGGCTGGAGCGCCTTGCCAAAGCCAGCGGGCTGCGCGTGCGCTCGGTAAAACGATCTGGTAGCGCCAGCCCTGCCACGGGCTCCGCCAAAGCGCATGAGGTGGAGCAGAAAACGCTCCTTGCTCTTGCCTTCACGATCGCAGGCGGCAACTAGGCTCACTTTGATAGGCCGGAATAAGTTCAGGCGCGCCAAACGGCGTTCACACTCCATTCACATTCATGTAAACAAGGCGTTACCACGCCGCGCCGCGCTCCTGCGATAATCAGGCATGTTACGTCAATTTCCGAATGCTCGGGATCTTCCCAATACCTATCGCAATTCAACGCCGTACGGTACACTTTCGCCAGGCTGGCACGCGATGCGATCTAACAGCATGAAACGCATCCTCATCATCGAAGACGATCGCGATATCGTCGAACTCGTCCGCTACAATCTCGCCAACGAAGGCTTTCAGGTCAGCGCTGCTCACGACGGCATTACCGGCCTGAGCACGCTGAAAAAGACACCCCCCGATCTCCTGCTCCTCGATCTCATGCTCCCGAAGCTTTCCGGCCTCGAAATCTGCCGCGAAGTTCGCCGGGATGATTCGCTCAATCGTTTGCCGATCCTTATGCTTACCGCGCGCGGCGAGGAAGCCGACCGTGTCGTTGGGCTGGAGATGGGCGCCGACGACTACGTGACCAAGCCCTTTAGCCCGCGCGAACTGCTCGCGCGCGTCAAGGCACTGCTTCGCCGTGCCGAACCGCCCTCCGATGCGCCGCGCACCATCGAGATCGGCAAACTGGCCATCGATCCGGCGTCCTATCGCGTCAGCCATTCCGGGAAGCCCGTACCACTCAGCACGCTCGAGTTCCGGCTGCTCTACTATCTTGCTTCGCGCCCGAACCGCGTTTTTACGCGGGATCAGTTGCTCGATGCGGTCTGGGGAACGGATCGCTTTGTCACGCCGCGCAGCGTGGACGTTTACGTCCGCCGGTTGCGTGAAAAAATCGAATCCGATCCCGAGAATCCCGTGCACTTGAAGACCGTCCGTGGCGCGGGATATTTGTTTGAAACCCGTGCGGCTTAATCTCTTCTGGAAACTCGGCTTTGCCTTCTTCGCACTGCTGATCGCAGTCCTGCTGCCGGTTGATTTCTATGCCGAGCGTGCCCTGCGGCGCGACTACGAGCGCAGCGGTTTCGAACAGCTCGCCGCCATTGCGCGTATCGCCCTGGCATATCCTCCACAAGCGATCGCCCCCGCTTCTTACACCCCGGTAGATCGTGCTCCTCTGCGTGATTGGGTCGCGCAGATGGCCGCCAGCGGCGTCCGCGTTACCGTCATCACCTCGGATGGCCAGGTGCTGGCGGATTCACAGTCCGATCCGTCAACGATGGAAAACCACGCCGGACGCCCAGAGATTCGTGATGCTCTGGCAAAGGGTGACGGCCAATCCATTCGCCACAGCGTTACCATCAAACGTGACCTCTTGTACTACGCCGTGCGCCTGTCCGTGGCCGGCGGGCCTCCGGTCGTCCTGCGTTTTGCATTACCGCTGCAGACGGTAGATGAAGAGTTGTGGGAGTTTCGCAGGCGGATCTGGCTGGCCTCCTTGATGATGCTCCTGGTGACAGGGACCGTCTCGTTGCTGATCTCGCGGTCCTTCTCGGATCGGGTTGACCGGCTTACGATGTTTTCGCATCGCGTCGCGGAAGGCGATTTTCGTCCCATCGAAGCGGATCGTTCCGGTGATGCGATGGAAGCTTTGGCCGTCTCGCTCAACGAGACGGCGGCGCGTCTTGACCGCACGATTCGCACGCTGACCGAAGAGCGCAACCTCTCCTCCGCGATTCTCGGAAGCATGGTGGAAGGCGTCGCGGTCGTAAACGCCTCGGAACGCCTGCTCTTCGCCAATCCAGGTTTTGCGGAGATCCTGGGTCTCGACGTGCCGCCGCAATCGGGAAGCGCGCTCCTGGAAGTCGTAAGACAAACCGAGCTGATCGAAGCGGTGCGTCAGGTGCTGAGGGGAGAACCGCGTGTCGAAGCAGAGATCGTTACCGGCACGCTGCGCCAGCGCTTTTTCGCGGTCACCGTTGCATCTGTGAGGGCCGCAGAGACCCCCGGCGCGGTGATCGTGCTGCACGACATCACCGAACTTCGCAAGCTCGAGCGCGTCCGCCGTGATTTCGTCGCGAATGTCTCACACGAACTAAAGACGCCGCTCACGGCCATTCAGGGCTTCGCGGAAACTCTCCTCGCGGGCGCCATCGACGACCCGCAGAATCGCGTCCGCTTTCTCGAAATCATTCTGGAGCACTCGCGGCGTCTCGCGCGGCTCACCGACGACCTGCTCAAGCTTTCGAAAATGGATGCGGACCGGCTTGAGCTGGAGATTTGCCGCTTGAGCGTCCCCCAATTCGTCGAAAGCTGTGTCGAGACGGCGCAGCGCCCGGCCGGCGAAAAAGACCTGCGCATATCCGTCAATTTGTCCGAGCGCTTGCCGGACATCGCCGCTGACCGGCGGCGCCTTGCCGAAGTCCTGCAAAATCTGCTCGACAACGCGATGCAATACACTCCGCCCGGCGGCCAAATTATGCTCAGCGCCTCGGCCGGCGCCAGCGAAGTAACTTTCACGGTCTCGGATACCGGCATCGGCATTCCGCAGGCCGACCAGCCTCGTATTTTCGAACGTTTCTACCGCGTGGACGCCGCACGCTCCCGTGATGTTGGCGGCACGGGACTCGGACTCGCCATCGCCAAGCATCTCGTCGAATTGCACGGCGGCCGCATCTGGGTGGAAAGCGAAGTTGGCCAGGGCTCGCAGTTTCATTTTACAGTTCCGATCTTCGACACAGAGCGCGCCTCACCCCGCGCCGGGCGCTAGTTCCGCGGGCTGTGGCACCGGTGGACGCCGCCAACCTCTCTAGTTCCAGTCTTTTCCCGCATTTTCACATTCGTGTGAACAAGCTGTAATCATCTTTGCCTCACACTCTTGCTGACCAGCGGAAGTGCGACCTCCCTCCGCTCCGAAAGAGGACCCATGGCCAGTGCCGCAGGACTTACCGAAGTCGTGCTCTACGACACGCTTGTGAACTATCTCGTTTCGATGGCGCGCACTGTTGAAAGCGCGATGAACCGTGCGCTCGACGCCATCGTCAGCCTCGAAAGCCCCAGAACCGCGGCTCTCCCCGGTGAAGTTTTTCTTCTCGAGCCGCGCATCAACGAAATGGAAATCGTCATCGACGAGCACGCCATCCGGCTCCTGCGCCGTGGCTCGTTCACCGACGACGAAATGCGCCTGATCGTCGCCGCTCTGAAAATTACAAATGACCTCGAACGCATCGGCGACCTGGCTGTGAATCTCGCCGAGCGCGTCGTCTCCCTCCGCGAAATGCCCGGTGCGCAAGTTCCCGAAGAACTCGTCCCGATGGCCTCCGCTGTGCGCTCCATGGTCACCAAGAGCCTCGGCGCTCTTATCTTTCGCAATATCGAAATGGCCACGCAGGTACTCGAAAGCGACGATATTGTCGACCAATACCGTGACCTCATTTTCGAACAGCTCCTCCAGCGTATGACGCAAGAAACTGCGCTCGTCAGCCCCGGCCTGCAATTCATTCTTGCGACGCGCCACCTCGAGCGCATCGCCGACCACGCCACCAATATCGCCGAGGACATCATCTTCTGGGTCCGTGGTCTCGACGTCCGCCACGGCCGTCTGCCCCGATCGGATCGGGGCGGCCTCGCCGTGCTTCCGGAGCAACCCACGCGCCCAGCGGAAGACGATTCGGAGATTACGCAGAATTCACACTCCCTTCATTCGCATGTGACCCCATTCGGGGAAACTGAGCGCGCTTGATCTTCAATCCCTGTCCTACCTCGGGGACCGGCGCACCCCTGGCTCCGGTCCCCTTCTCCCCCCCTTCTCCGAAACAGTCCCCTTGGCTTGACCAGAAAAATCCTCGCGCATAGCATTTCACGGTCGAAACAATCCCTTCCCGGTGCAGAAGGTTATGGCCGTACCTTGGGGACCTTGAAGATGATTCGCTCTGCCAAACAACACTCGGCACTTCCAACGCGTCGCCAGAGGTGTGCTGATCGTTTTTCGCCAGTCTTTTCTGTTGTTGAAGCCGCAAGAGTATTTAACTAGAACAATGTAAAAGAGTTGCATGCATGGGCCGTCGATATTACAGCATATTCACAATTGGTTGACGTAGCTGTAAAACGGGGCCTTTATCTTTTGCCCCGGGGTGATACGTAATCTTTTCGGTACCTGGTCGAATTTTGCTCCAAAGAGAGAGGAAATGAAAAAACTAGCAGCACTCACACTATCGATGTTTCTTGTATCCGGGACAGCTCTTGCTGATACACCGAAAGACGCTGCTCCTCAGCCAGCGAAGGCAGCTCAGCCGGCGAAGCCAAAGGCTGCCAAGAAGGTTGATAAGTCGGAGTCGGCCATTGCCGCCGAGATCGAAGAACTCCGCCAGGCTCTTCAGTCGCAGCAGGAACAACTCCAGTTGTTGAAGGAAGAACTTGCCAAACGCGACCGTCAGATCGACGAAGCGCGTGAGGCGGCGGCGGCAGCCAATGCACGCGCCGCGGAAGCGAGCTCCAAGGCCACCGAAGCGGTGAACGCTACTGCCGAGGTGAAAGCGACTACGACGGCACTCGCTGCTGCCCAGCCACAGGATGCGGATGTTGCCGCCCGCGTCGCCAAAGTAGAGAAGGATCTCGCCTCGGAAAAGAAAGAAACCGAGGGAAAGATGAAGTCCATCGGTCCATTCAGCTTCAGCGGCGACATGCGCGTTCGTGATGAGCCCTTCTTTGGCGGGCCGGTGAATCAGTCCCAGGTGCGCAACCGCGAGCGTTTTCGCCTCCGCTTCAATGTCAACGCAAAATTCAACGACGACATCAGCGGCGGATTCTCGCTCGCGTCGGGTGATTTGAATGACCCGATTTCCACAAACCAGACGGACATCCAGTTTTACACCCGCAAGCCCATCGCCATTGATCGCGCGTTCGTCAATTACACGCCGCACCAGTTCAAGCCCTTGCTGCTCACCGGCGGTAAGTTCTCCTATCCCTTCTATCGTACGGAGCTTACTTGGGATAACGACCTCAACCCCGAAGGCGTTGCGCAAACCTTGCAGTGGAATTTTGGCGACAGCACGCCGGTGATCAGGCGATTTGCCGTGGTCGGGTTTGAGCTACCTTTTACAGAAGTTCAGCGGACCGCCCCGTCAGTCAGCAGGAGCCGCGTGGAAAGCGAAGTTTACGGCGGTCAGGTTCAGGCCGTATGGCAATTGGCCAGCTGGCTCAAATTGAGCACTTACGCCGCTTTCTACAACTATCACAATCCAAATCCCATTGCTTTTGCCACGGCCACCTCTAACGGCAATCCTCAGACGCCGCTCCTCGGCTTGCTTCCTCTCGCTGGCGCCAGCGTTCAGAACTCTGTCACAACGACCACCGTCAAGACCATCGTGACGGCAGATGTAGGAGGGGAACCCACGGCGCTCCCCACTGGTGTCACCGCCATCACCAACGCGCAGTTCGCCTCCAAGTTCGGTCTCTTCGACGGGATTGCGCGGTTTGACATCAAGACCTCTTCCGCGCGGCTCCCTCTGGTTGTTCTCGGCGACTACGTTCAGAACACACAGGCTTGCGCCAACGTTGGCAACCTTCCGGCAACAGGTACGACGACCACAGCAACGGCAATCACCACCGTTGCGAGCAACGCGGCCTGCGTCTCTCGCGAGCGCCGTGGCTATTGGCTGGAAGGCCGCGTTGGCCGTCTCAGCGAGGTCCACGATTGGCAATTTTCCTACACGCGCATTTTTATCGAGCGCGAGGCTGTCATGGGCGCGTTTAACTTCAGCGACCTGCGGCAGAACAGCAACGTTAGCCAGCACCGCCTGGAAGTGTTCTACCAGGCGTATAAAAACATTCAGCTCGGCTTCACCGGTCTGTTCGGCCGGCAACTCAACTGGCACACTGCGGCTGCACCCGAGCCGATCCTGAAGCGCCTGCAGTTTGACGTCGTCTACAAGTTCTAACTTTTTTTCAATCTAAAGCTCCTGGTGCCGGGCGCAGACCCTCGCCAGGAGTTTTCTTTCCCCTCAACCGTATCTCTCTGTCTACAAGACGCTTACGGTTTGCTCCAGTACCCAGATTCAACAAACTCTGAATGGATTGTAACAATGCCGTAACACAAGAGAGAGACACTCAGGTCTCTCGGGCTAATACAAATCGTTGGATGGAGATAACGTATGAAGCGAATCGCAGGATTGCTACTGGTTGTTCTCACGCTCGCGGGTATCGTCTGGGCGGACAAGACGTTGTCCATCAACGGTGCGGGCGCAACATTTCCGTACCCCATGTATTCCAAGTGGTTCGACGAATACCACAAGAAGAATGCCAATCTTCAGATCAATTACCAGTCCATTGGTTCCGGCGGCGGCATCAAGCAGGTGACTGAGGGGACAGTGGATTTCGGGGCTTCCGATGGCCCCATGAACGACGAGCAGCTCAAGGCTTTTCAGGATAAACACCAAATCGGCATTTTGCACTTCCCTACGGTACTCGGTGCGGTCGTTCCCACTTACAACATCTCTAATGTAACCTCTTCGTTGAAGTTTACGCCGGAGGCCCTGGTCGGCATTTACCTCGGAAAAATCACCAAGTGGAATGATCCGCTCATCGCCGGCGCCAACAAGGGCGTCAATCTTCCGGCCGCCGACATCGTCGTTGTGCACCGCGCCGATGGCAGCGGCACAACTTACTGTTGGACGGATTATCTTTCGAAGATCAGCGACGAGTGGAAGACGAAGGTTAACAAAGGCACGTCGGTCAATTGGCCCGTGGGTCTCGGTGGCAAGGGCAATGAAGGCGTCATGGGCGTCGTCAAGCAGACCCCCAATTCCATTGGCTACGTCGAGTTAATCTACGCGATTCAGAACAATACACCCTTTGGCGATGTTCGCAACTCCTCGGGGGAATTTGTGAAGGCCAGCCTCGCCAGCGTGAGCGCCGCTGCCGCAGGCGCCGCGAAGAACATGCCCGCTGACTTCCGTGTTTCCATCACCAACGCGCCGGGGAAAAATGCTTATCCAATTTCCACCTTTACTTGGTTACTTGTTCCGGAGAAGATTTCGGATGCGGCCAAGCGCGACGCCATCAAGGGCTTCCTCAAGTGGATGGTGACCGACGGCCAAAACTACGCCGAAGGGCTGGCGTATGCCAAGCTTCCCAAGGAAGTCGTGGCTATGGAAACGAAGGCCATCGACAAGATCCAGTAGTACCAGCTTAAAAGTGGCCACCACAACGACAATCGTGCCGAGCGCGGGCCCGCTTTCGGGCTCGCGCTCATTTCTTTCCCGGCTGCGCGAGGGCGACGAAATCGCGCGGCTGATCACGTTTTTGTTCGCCGTTTCCGTTGTGCTTGTCACACTCCTGCTTGTCTTTGAGCTATGGCAGGGTTCCGTTCTTCCCCGCCACAAATTCGGCTTCAACTTTTTCCGTACTTCCGTCTGGGATCCGATCTTCGACCAATTCGGCGCGTTGCCCTTTATCTACGGGACGCTCGTAACCGCAGGTGTTTCGCTCCTGATTGCTGTCCCCCTCGGCATCGGTGCGGCGGTTTTTCTCGCGGAACTGGCGCCTGCAAGGGTTTCCGATACGCTGGAATTTTTCATCGATCTCCTTGCCGCCGTTCCCAGTGTGATCTACGGCCTGCTGGGAGTCTTCATCCTCGTTCCTTTGATGCGTGAATATATTCAGCCCGGCCTCAAGCACACGCTGGGTTTTCTCCCGCTCTTTCAGGGCCCGGCATACGGAGTGGGCTTTCTCACGGCGGGCATCGTCCTCGCCATCATGGTTATTCCGTACATTATTTCCGTCTCGCGTGAAGTGCTGCTCTCCGTCCCGCGCGACCAGCGCGAGGCAGCCCTCTCTCTCGGCTCCACACGCTGGGAAGCGACTTGGAAGGTGGTCGTACCCTTTGCCCGCGGCGGCATCATGGGCTCGATTTTCCTGGCCCTCGCGCGCGCCCTCGGCGAAACCATGGCCGTCACCATGGTCATTGGCAATACGCCTACCATCAGCGCTTCTCTCTTTTCGCCGGGCTACTCCATCGCCGCGGTCATTGCCAATGAGTTCACGGAAGCTACCGGCGATCTTTATCTGCAATCGCTGATCGAACTTGGCTTGGTGCTTTTTATTCTCACCTTCATCCTAAACGGCCTTGCCCGTCTGCTGATTCTTGCCACCTCGCAGAAGGGCAGCGAAATGGGCCACGCATGAACTCCCGTTTGCGCTGGCGCAAATTTGTGAGCGGCTTCATGCTGACGATGACCGGTGTGTGCGCCGCGGTCGCCGTCGCTGTTCTCTTTTTCATTCTTGGCTACCTCGTCTATCACGGCGGAACTTCCATCAGTTGGAACTTCTTCACCAAGCTGCCGGCGCCTGTCGGCGAAACCGGTGGCGGAATGGCTAACGCCATTGTCGGCAGCGCGAAGCTTCTTCTGCTGGCTTCGCTCATCGGGGTTCCTATCGGTTTCTTCGGCGCCATCTATCTCGCGGAGTTTAGCGGAGGCACCACAGCCTTTATCGTGCGCTACGCAGCGGATCTGCTGAACGGCGTGCCCTCCATCGTCATCGGAATCTTTGCTTATGGCCTCGTTGTCTTGCCCTTCAAGCACTTCTCCACGCTGGCCGGGGGATTCGCACTCGGCCTGATGATGATTCCCATCACCCTGCGCAGCACCGAAGAGTTTCTCCGCGCCGTGCCCATCGCGCTTCGGGAAGCCGCCATGGCCCTCGGCGCCAGCAAATGGAAAACAGTCGCCACGGTCATCGTCCCCGCTGCCTACCGCGGTATTCTCACCGCCGTTCTCTTGGCCTTTGCACGCGTCGCCGGAGAAACCGCGCCGCTTCTCTTCACCGCCTTCGGCAATCGCTTCTGGAGCCCTGGCTGGAATCAGCCCACGGCTTCGCTGCCGGTCATGATCTTTACTTACGCCATCGCTCCGTACGATGATTGGCACCGTCAGGCGTGGGCTGCGGGACTTGTTCTGCTCGGCTTGATTCTCGTCATCAACATCGTCGCCCGGGCGATTCTTTCCCGGGGCATTGCGGTTCCGAGGTCGTAACCATGCACGCTTCTGTGAGGCCAGCAGTGTCCGTGAACATTCCACCGACCGTGACCAGCCCAGCGACCCGCGAGATGCCCGCGGCGCTCTCCATGCGCATGACCGTCTCCAAGGTCAACTTTTTTTACGGCAGCAAGCAAGTTCTCTTCGACATCAACTTGGGGATCGCTACAAACAAGATCACCTCTCTCATCGGTCCCTCTGGTTGCGGCAAGTCCACGCTGCTCCGCACCTTCAACCGCATGTACGAAACGGTCCGCAACGCGCGTCTGGAGGGCGAAATCCTCCTCGACGGCCAGAATATCCTTGCGCAGGACGTCACTTCGCTTCGCCGCCGT
>JBGQCW010000032.1:0-11641 GCA_041495565.1 Candidatus Acidiferrum sp. | reverse complement strand
TCAACAGGAGGAAGCGTAGACTCCTGTTGTTTATCTAAAGGAGAGACCGATGGCACCTCCGCGCGGCGAAGTGCTGCAGGGCACGCTCGACTTGATTGTTCTCAAAACGCTGGAAGCTCTTGGACCCTTGCACGGTTACGGGATTGCCCAGCGCATCCAGCAAGTTTCGGAAGATCTGCTCAAGCTCAACCAAGGCACCCTCTATCCTGCTCTGCTGCGCCTGGAACAACGCGGTTGGATCTCCTCCAAGTGGGGCGCTTCGGAGAACAATCGCAAGGCGAAGTATTACTCCCTGACGCGCACCGGGCGAAAACAGTTGCTCGCCGAGACTGAAAGCTGGGAACGAATGACGGCTCTGATGACGCGCCTTCTCCGTGGCGCCGAAGGAGCATGAGATGGAGTGGCTGCGTATTTTCGCTTCGCGTTTGCATGGCTTTTTCCGCAAACGGGAAGCCGAAGGCGACCTTGATGCCGAACTTCGCGCGCATCTGGAGATGCTCACGGAGGAGCACATTCACCGCGGCATGACACCCGAAGAAGCACGCCATGCCGCGCGGCGTGAGTTTGGCGGCGTCGAGCAAGCCAAACTAATCCACCGCGAACAGCGCGGCCTGCCCTTGCTGGATGGTTTTATGCAGGATGTCCGGTTTGCAGTCCGCATGTTGGGCAAGCGACCCGGGCTCACATTTGTTGCGGTGCTCACGCTCGCGATTGGGATGGGTGCCAACACGGCCATCTTTACGGCTGTGCACTCAGTTCTACTGCAAGGCTTGCCGTTTCCCAAGGCCGATCGGCTGGCGATCGTTTGGTCGATACTCGGCAGTGAAGGACGCGCCCCGGCGTCGGGACCCGAGCTCGAAACTCTCCGTCAAAGAAGCCGCTTGTTCGAGGACCTGGGAGCGATTTGGGCGCAGAGCGGAGCACTAACCGGAGAAGGCGAGCCCGAACAAGTGAGACTTGGCATGGTGACTGCCAATTTTCTCGGCATTCTTGGCACGAATCCACAATTGGGACGTTTTATTGAACGAGGCGAACAAGGTTCTGGCTCGCCGCGCGTGATGATTATCAGCGACGGTCTCTGGCGTAGCCGCTTTGGCCGGGATCCTCGATGGATTGGCCAGCCCGTCCGCCTCAATGGCCAGCCCGTCACGATTGTCGGAGTCATGCCGCCAGGATTCAGGATTATTTTCCCCGAAGGATCGAGTGTCCCGCCGGAGATGGATGCCTACGTGCCCTTCCGCTCCAATCTGGCTAGCGATCCGGCGGATCAGAGCTATTTGCGCGTGATTGGCCGTCTGCGCGACGGCGTGACCATTGCGCAGGCGCAGCAGGAAATGGATACGCTCGCCGGACAGATTCGCGCCGAATACAATACTTTCGCTGACCCGCCGCTCAGTCTCCAGGTTGTTCCACTTCAAGGGGACGTGGTTCGAAACATCCGGCCGGCGCTTCTCGCACTTTTTGGCGGAGCCGGTCTGGTGCTTCTCATTGCTTGCGTGAATGTCGCCAATCTCCTGTTGGTGCGCGCGAATGAACGCACGCTGGAG
This sequence comes from Candidatus Acidiferrum sp., assembly GCA_041495565.1. GTDB lineage: Bacteria > Acidobacteriota > Terriglobia > Acidiferrales > UBA7541 > Acidiferrum. The sequence goes on along the minus strand of JBGQCW010000032.1, from coordinate 10,094 downwards.
ATGGCGCTGCGGACGGCGATGGGTGCCGGCCGCGGCCGTTTGATTCGGCAACTCCTCACGGAAAGTGTCTTGGTGTCCTGCTGTGGCGCTGTGGCGGCGCTGGGCTTTGGCTGGTGCGCGCTAAGACTGGTCCTTGCCATGCAGCCGAAAGAGATGGACCGGTTCTCTGTGATTCAGATGAATCCGCCGGTCTTTGCGTTCACATTCGCTATTGCGATTGCCGCAGGAGTGCTCTTTGGACTCGCGCCTGCATTCGGCGCAAGAAAATTGGATCTCGCCCGCTCGCTGAAGGACACTCGGCTAACGGGCACGCGGAGCGGACGTCGCCAGCGCAATCTACTGGTGATTTCCGAGGTGGCACTTGGCTTCGTTCTTCTGATCGGCGCAGGCTTGATGCTGCGGACGTTTGTGCGACTTCTGCAGGTAAACCCCGGATTTGACGCCACCCATGTGCTCACGTTTCGCGTTTCCGTGGCGTCGGTGAAGTACCGGACCGGCGACGCAGCGGTTCAATTCTTCCGGAAGCTCAAAGAAAATCTTTCGCGAATGCCGGGCGTCGAAGCGATCGGAGTGATTTCTCACTTGCCATTCGACGACACACTTCCGAACTGGTACGGCTTCTATTGGCGCGAAGGCGCTTCGAAACATGAGCAGAATACGACGATGGCGGATCTCCGCTCGAGTCTCCCCGGCTACTTCAAGAGCATGGGCGTCACTTTCTTATCTGGCCGTGATTTCGACGATCACGATGTCGCGGAAAATCTCAAACTTGCCATCATTGACGACACTGTGGCACAAGAGGCTTGGCCAGGGCAGGACGCCGTCGGAAAGCCGATCAACATCGAGAACGGAGATTTTGTGCGCGACACCGCGCAAGTCATTGGCGTCGTGAAACACTTGCAATATCACACCCTGACGGATCAAGTGCGCGGACAAATTTATTTGCTCTATCCACAGGCAATTCGCGCGCACATGGCAGTCACTCTGAAGTCGAGTGCCAACGCACAAACGCTGTTGCCCCTCGTTCGTCAGCAGGTTGCTGGGCTGGATAAGGACCTGCCCATTTATCACGTTCAGCCCATGGCGGACTATGTGGAATCGGCTCGCAGGCAAACTCGGTTCGTGACCTTGCTTGCCGGCATCATGGGCGGGATCGCCTTGTTGCTTGCTTGCATAGGAATCTACGCCGTCACGATGTATTCCGTTCTGCAGCGCATGCGCGAGATCGGCGTTCGAACGGCTTTGGGCGCCGCGCCTCGTCAACTTTTCGCGCTGGTCTTGCGCCAGAGCATGCTCCCCATTGCGCTGGGCCTTTTGGCTGGTTTCGTTCTGTCGTTGCTGCTTACACCCTTTCTTTCCAGTCTGTTATTCGGAGTGCGTCCCACTGATATCACGACATTCGGAGTAAGTGCCTTGATTCTTTCCACCGCAGGCTTGATCGCGTGCTTGCTGCCTGCGCGGCGAGCGACGCGGGTCGATCCCATGATTGCGCTGCGCTACGAGTGATGCAAATTATCGATTGCAATCCCCGGCCTGTAATTTTATGAGTAGATAAACGACAAGTTGCGAGTCACATCCCCTTTCGCATGTTAGAATCGCCCCCAAATGAGCCGACTCTGCTCTTCCCGTTTCGAGCGAGCGGCGCGCAAGCTGGGCTGGACGCGCATCGCCGGCATTGACGAAGCCGGCCGTGGCGCGCTGTTTGGTTCGGTGGTCGCCGCCGCGGTCATTCTAAATCCGAAGCGACGCATTGTCGGCCTCGACGATTCGAAAAAGCTCACTTCCGAACGCCGCGCAGAGCTCGCGCCGCGCATCCGCGAACATGCGCTGGCGTGGGCCGTGGCGGAAGTGGACGCCCAGCGGATCGACGCGTGGAACATTTATCAAGCATCGCGACAGGCGATGACCGCCGCATTGCAGCAACTGAAGATTTCGCCGGATTACTTGCTGATTGACGCCATGCAGCTGGATGTCTTGATCGAGCAGAAGTCACTTATCAAGGGCGACGCGCGCAGCGTCTCCATCGCGGCGGCTTCCATCCTGGCGAAAACACATCGCGACGCACGCATGGAAGAGTGGGACGCCGTCTACCCGCAGTACGGCCTCGCCCGCCACAAAGGCTACGGCACACCCGACCATCTCGAAGCGCTACGTGTGCATGGCCCCTCCCCGCTCCACCGCTATTCCTTCGCTCCCGTGCGTGAATCCGCGTGCTGGGCCGCCGGCGCCACACAGACTTCACTTCCGATTTTTTGACGACTTTCGCTAAGATCACACCGATCCCCAACTCATGGGAGGCAATTCCGAGCACCTGGACTAGATCCTGGATAATCTCACAGGTGCTGACGCAGAGCTTGAAGCGGCTGTTCAGGGCTAGAAAGGCAAGAGCCAGCCCGCTCGCGGAGGGGATAAACTAAACCACCGCCGCTTCGCCGCGTCTTCGCTGTCGAGTTTCCTGGTTTGAAAGGGGATAACTGCCTGCTCACAAGAGGTTCTGCGTTCGTTGACTTGGCTTTTTCCCGCCTGTTAGCGTAACGAGGTAGCGTTGCGGCTCGTCCAGTTGCCGCAGCCAACCGGGGAGAACGCCTGGGACAGACTCCAGTGGGAGACTTGTCTCTGTTCGCGCATGGCCTATAACAAGAGCAAAAACGTCGAAGCCGCACAGAAGCTGCTGAACCAGGGCAAAGTCGCCCAGGCTATCGCCGAATACCAGCAAATCTTGAAGTTCGAGCCGCGCGATCAGGTCACCCTCATGACCATCGGCGAACTGTACATTCGCCAGGGCGAAACCTTCCAGGCCATCGATTATTTCGAACGCCTTGCACAGATCTTCGTCGGCGACGGTTTCCTGACAAAAGCGATCGCCGTTTACAAACGCATCGCGAAGCTTGCTCCGGAAGAGATCCGGCCCCTGGAAAAGCTGGCCGACCTTTACGTTCAACAAGGAGTGATGAGCGAGGCCCGGCCCCTCTTTCTCCAGTTGGCGGAAATTCACCTGAAAAACAACCGGCAGCCGGAAGCCGTAAGCCTTTTGAAAAAACTTCTCCTGGCCGAGCCCGATAACCTCCGCATTCAGATACGGCTCGCCGATCTCTATCAGGCCATGGGTCAGACCAAGGAGGCCATGGACTCCTACATTTCCGCGGCCCAACGCGCCCTGGCGCGCGGTGACCAGGCAGAGAGCGAGAAACTCGCGGACAAAGCGCTTAAGCTCGAGCCGAACAATCTTGCAGCCCTCATTGTCAAAGCGCGTTCCTATTCTTCACAGGGCAATTTGATCAAGGCTGCGGAGCTCCTCGAGGAGGTTCCCGATCTCGAGAAAGGCGGCGAGCAGACCGAACTCCTCCTCGATCTCCATGTAAAGAACTCCAATTGGGATAAAGCCACGGCCCTCGCGCTGCGCGTATTTGAAGCGGACGAGAAAAATTTTGGGCCCATGCAAAAGGTCGTAGAAGCACTGCTGGGATCCGGTCAGGGCGAAAAAGCCATGACCATCCTGGAGAAGTCACGTCTTCCGATGATCGACGCCGGAGAGCACGAAGTCGTTGGGAAACTCCTCAACGATCTCGCAGCGGGCCTTCCGGGCCGCATCGAGCCGCTCGACTGGCTTGTCGAGCTCTATGGCCGCACTAGCGACTCTTTCCGCTTGCCCGATGCGCTCGCACACTTGGGCGATGCCCTCGCCGCTGAGGGTCAGCTCGACCGGGCAAAGCTAGTCCTCGAACAACTCGTCGACCGCGAGCCGGAAAGCGACTCGGCCAAGCGCAAACTCAATTACGTGCTCCGCAAGATGGGGCTACTGACGGCGGAAGAAGCACCGGAGGTTCCCGAGGAACACTTGCAGGCCGAGATTCCGCAAGCGCCCGCTCCGAAATTGCGTTCCGCCCTGGAACAACCGGTTCCCGAAGTCCCTGCCAAAACGGTGCAGGCACCCAGTGAGCCAGCACTCGACGAAGAGACGCAAAAATTCATCGCGCAATCGCTCACCGATGTCGACCTGTTCGCCAGCTACGGTCTGACGCAGAAAGCCATAGGATTACTCGAAGCGATTCTCCGCCGTGCGCCGCGCCACACGCCGACTCTCGAAAAGCTTCTCGACTTTGTGCTTGGTGCGGGCGATGATCGGCGCACCGCCGAACTCGCAGCGCAACTGGAGCAAATCCATCGAGAAGGAGGCGACGCGCGCAGCTCCGAACGATTCGGCGAATTGCGCCGGCGCTTCCAGCGCGCAGCGGGCCTCTCGGACGAGGAGTTGGCGATTTCTGGGGCCGCGGCAGCACCTGCCGTGAAAGAGTCTCCTGCCGCCGCCCACGACATCGCGATTCCCGAAGTCGCTGCGGAGCCCACACCGGAGCCCGCCCCTCCCGTGGAGGGAGCGAAGCCTGAGCCGGTTAAAGTTAACGCCGTCGCGGCATCGCCGGAAGTGAAGGAAGAGGTACACGAAGTTGACTTGTCCGATGAATGGGCGACCCTCCTCGACGAGTCACGCGCCGGCAAGGTAACGGCTGAGGCACCAGCCGCCATCCCCAAGCCGCTCGCGGAACCGGCGTCCATCGAAGAGTTTCAGATTGGCGAGGAACCCGCCATCGTTCCGGCAGACGAGGCCCCGTCGACCCCGGCAGAACCGCATCCCTTCGCCGAAATATCGGCGGAGATCCCCGTTGCGAACCAAGCGAAGGAAGTCCCGGCCCCTGAAATCCCGAAGAAACCTGCGAAGCCGAGCGAGACTGAATTCGAATTAGAACAGGATTATGAACTTGTCCTAGATCCAGAACCTCTTGTCCCGGCTTACGATCAGAAGCCGCCTGAAGCCCCGGTAGCGCACAATACCGCCACTGCGCCGCCCGCAGGCAGCGGATTCGCTTCCGACCAGTTCCTCGCCGATCTCGCCAACGAGATCGATGGGCTTGGAATGGACAAGCTCTCGCCGAGTTTTTCCGGAGCGACACCTAACGCCCAGGCGCAATCCACTGTGAAGCAGGAAGCTGCGCCTGCTCCTCCCACGGAAACCGGCCCGCTCAAGGAAGTGTTCGAGGAATTCCGCGCGGAACTCGGTGAGATGGGAGCCGAGGAAGAAGATCTGGAAACCCACTACAACCTGGGAATCGCTTTCCGCGAAATGGGGCTCCTCGAAGAAGCCATCAGCGAGTTCCAAAAAGTTGCCAAAGCCACGGAACGCGGGCGCCCGTTCCCTTACATCATGCAATGCTGCACGCTTCTCGGGCTCGCCTTCATGGAAAAGGGCCAGCCGGGTATCGCCGCCATATGGTACGAGCGCGCTCTGCAAATCCCCGGCAATGATCCAGAAAGCACGCTCGCCTTGCGGTATGATTTGGGCCTGGCTCAGGAAACGGCGGGCGAGCAGGATGCGGCGCTAAAGAGTTTTTCCCAGGTCTACGCGATGAACATCGACTACCGCGACGTGGCCGAGCGCATCGCTGCTCTTCAGAAGCCTATCCGCTGACCTGATCCTAACCTGACGGGACGGGATTCCTCTCATCGATGAGCCGGATTTATCGTGCATTGCTGGTGGTCCTCGCGTTCGAGATGGGCGCGTTGCTCCTCTATCTGCCGTGGTCGGGCTATTGGGAGCAGAACTATTTTCTCAGTCATTTTCCTTTGCTTATTCCCATCGTGCTTCATCCGTCTTTCCGCGGCGTCGTGAGCGGTATCGGTGTGCTTGATATTCTTCTGGCCGTCGGCTGGATTGGGTCGCGCCCGAGTCCTACTCGTGTCCCACCTCATTAACTCGCGTCGCGCGCCGATCCTCTGTTACGTCACAGACCGGCATATCCTCTCCGTAGAAGATCCCGCGGAGGCACGTGAGACTCTTTTGCGTAAGATCGAAGCGATCGCGGCCGCAGGTACCGACTGGATCCAGATTCGCGAAAAGGATCTTTGCGGAAGAGAGTGCGCTTCCTTGACGCGCGAAGCTCTGCGACGTGCCGCGAAGGCGTCAACAAGCAGAGCTAGTCCAACACGCATCTTGGTGAACGATCGTCTTGACGTTGCGCTCTCCGAGCGTGCCGGCGGCGTTCATCTCGGCGAGAGGAGTTTGCCGGTCGAGGAAGCGAAGCGGCTTGCAGACTCGCGCGGTCCTCACAACGATTTCTTGATTGGCGTTTCCTGTCATTCGTTGGAGGCGGCGAGAGCGGCAGCGAGCGGCGGTGCCGGCTACATTTTCTTCGGTCCCATCTTTGCCACGCCTTCGAAAGCTGCTTATGGCGCTCCCCAGGGGCTCGAGCGTCTTACCGAAGTTTGCCGCGCCATTTCCGTCCCGGTGCTGGCGGTCGGCGGAGTCACCTTGGGAAACGCCGAGTCCTGCCTCTCCGCTGGCGCATCGGGGGTCGCCGCCATTCGACTTTTCCAAGACGCGCAAGACCTCACGTCTGTCGTCCAAACCATAAAAAAACGAGCAATTTGATCAGCGTTCCATGAGTCGACGAAGCAGCCGAATTTGCCCAGCGTGGTAAATATCATGAAACGCCACGCCGTACAGCGAGGGCAGCAGTTTCGTTGCGCGTGAAGTGCGCAAGAACTTCTCAACAGAGGCACGAAGTGCGCGGTGCTCACGCTCGAGCAATTTCTTATCCGCGCTCCACGCAGCCTCGCTCAATTTGCCCTTTTCGGGCCGCGCAAAGAAATTGCTGCCCTGGAGCGCAAACGAGCCGCGTTTTTCGCCCTCGATCCTTCGCCGGACCGTGTATTTCCAGTATGCCGCGTGTAATGCCACTTCCCAGATGTTGTGACGGCCGGGGCCGGGGCGCCAAGCCGCCTGCCGGGCGGTCACACCCTTTATGGATTGTTTGAGATTCGGCCCGTGCCAGGTCTTTTTCTCGAAGGCTTCATCAAGCAGCACGAGCACCAATTGCGCGGAATTCACGGCGGCCACCTCTGTACGGACTTTCGGAATAACGCAATTCCCAAAAAGAATGGCGCGCCCGAAAGCGTGTGTCAACGTGCTGGTTTCCTATATCTACGTGAGCTGTTCAGCGGACTGCTGCAGCCCGGCTGTGCGCCGCTTTCTTCCGTCGATAGAGCTGCCGGTCCGCCGCCTCGAGGAGTTCGGCCGCGGTCCTTCCATCGTACGGATAGATCCCGATACCGATGCTTACGCTAAGAGCCGGTTCTTCCTGGTCGGCGGGCAATCCTCTCTCAATGCGCTGCGCGATCTGTTCCGCCATTCCCTGGTCGGAATCGATAAGCATAACCGCGAACTCATCGCCACCGTACCGCGCCGCCAGGTCCGTCGAACGGCAGTGTTGATTCATGACCGCCGCCAGCCGCCTCAGTCCGCGGTTTCCCACCAAATGACCCTGGAGGTCGTTAATGCGTTTCAGCCCGTCGAGGTCCAGCAGTAGAAGCGTAAACGGGCGATGACTTCGTTCGGCACGCTGTACTTCGCGCTCCAGCTTCTCGATGAATTCCCTGTAATTCGCCAATCCCGTCAGTGCATCGTGTCTTGCCAGGTAGTGTGCCTCTTCCTCGTCTCTCTTCCGGTCGGTAATATCCATTCCCACGCCGAGACAGCCGATGATATCGCCGGATCTCGTGCGCAACGGTTCAAGGCGGATTTCGAGAATGCGATCTTTCCAGTTGTATTCGAAGTGCGCAGATACTCCCCGTAGCGCGTCGTAGTGCTCCGCGATTGGCGTTGTGTGGCGGTCCGCGCATCTCAGAAACTCAAAAACGGTGCGTCCCACCAGGCCACCCGCGCGGAGCTTCGAGGGCGGGAGTCCCTTGCCCCAATTCGAGGTGATCCGCAAGTTCTGGTCCGTCGTCCAGAGGATCAAGGGCATCTGTTCCATCAGGAGCTGGTTCCCTGTTTCCAGCGGAATATCCCCCCCGTAACCGTTAAGCGCCCTGCCTCTTTCGAGGATTCCTTTGATCTGTCCCTGCTCATTGCGGATTGGAACTCGCCTCATCCTTATAAAGATTCTCGAACCATCTTTGTGGAGCCGCTCCGCATTCTCGCAACACCGCGAGTCATCGGCGCTCACTTGCGAAAAGATCTTTTCCAAGGCCTGCAATTCGTAGAGCGGCACCAGGCGGCTCAAAGGCTGCCCAGTTATTTCCTCAGCGGTGTAACCGTAGAGGCGTTCCGCTCCGTGGCTCCAGGTCTCAATGGTGCCATCGAGCGCGACGCTGAGGACTCCGTCCTCAGCGGATTCCAGAAGCGCGGCAAGCAACTGCTCGCAAGCAGGGGGGCTCGGTATCCGATCCATTTCGTCTTTCAGAACGGGGAAGGCGTTCGCGTCAGGGGGAGGTTTCCCGCGGGCGAGAGGGTCGGGCCAGGGGGTAAGTCACTGATGCGAGCGTACTCGCATCCTATTACTCTTCAAAGTCTATCATTTCATTCCCTTGGCGCAAGGCACAAGCGGAGTGATGTGGTTGAAGCAATAACATGCAGGTGAGCGCAACACGCCAGAGCATTGCGCAAGCTGTGGGAGGTTTCCCGAGCCGCAATGCCGACAATGGATTAGCTACATCCAGTCTCTCGACATTGCATCCGCAAAGCTGGGTACACAGTCGTCCGGGAAGTCCCCGCCGCTGGCGGCTAGGGATTCGTCTTCGCCGCATCGTTGAGGATCATCGCCAGCCGGATGCCAGCCTGCGCCAGCCGCTCCTCGACCACCGGGATGGCCTGCTCCTGATATGCTGTCCCAATAACAATGTGTTTGTGAAACATGCGCTGCCCGATGTTGTTGTTGTCAGCGCAGGTATTCACGGTCGCGTTCGCCGGTTCGGGTGCAATTTTTTTCGCCAAGGCCCCATACGCCGTATCCACGGCGTGCTGTTGACCGTCCCACGCCCATGCGTCGAGTTGCATCCCGCCCTGCTGCCACTCCGCGAACGAATCGGCATACTGTGCATCGAGGGCATCCGCGAATACCTCCGGATCGGGACTTTGCATGTCGCTTTCAACAATTTCCGTGTCCCAGACGTGGTGGAGGTTTGGTGTGTAGGAATTATTCTTGTCGTGCGGGTTACGCCCGAAGTATTTCACTGGTACGCAGTTTCCGCCGCGGTCCCCGTTGGTGGTGGCATGGAGCGGCTGGTGCAGGTCCCCCACGAAATGAATGATGAACCGCAGGGCCATCGCCCGCTTCGCCCCGCTCTCGTTCTTGTTCTTCAAGATTGCCAATTGCTGCGCGATCGCCTGAGTTACGCAACCCTTCGCTCCGCAGAACGGTTGCACCTGGCCCTGCTTTGCGTCCAGCGGGATATCGATGAAGTGCCAGTCTCCAGTGGACTTGTCCTTGTCGCGATAGTCATCCGCCCACGTTGCCGAATTGGCCATTTCATCCAATCCTGCGCTATTGCACCACCTTTTCAGAGCAGGATCGATCGGATTGTCGTTCAAGAGCGATTGCACCATCTGCTGCGCCGCCGGCGTAAGGTGCTTCTCCGCCAGGTACGCCACCGTCTGGTGACCCTTACAGCCCCATGCCTGCGCTGCAGGTGCGCTTGCGAATACGCCCAGCGCAAAGAGAACAAATACGTACACCGCCATGCGTTTCATGGAAACCTCCACACGGGATAGTGCGCAAAGTGACTTGAGCGTTTCGTGAATTTTATAGTCTTGCAGAGTGGAATGGGTTATTCCTCGGAACGATCTTACGTCAGGCGCTCAGCCAGCGCCCAATCGGCTTCCAGGATTCCGTGTGATCGCAGATCACTCGCAGCGAGGCAGTAATGGGAATCGCCAGCAGGAGCCCCATTCCCCCCCAGACCCAGCCCCAGAAAAGCAGCGCAATCGTGATCGACACCGCATTCAATCGTACCCGGCGGCCCACCAATTGCGGCGCAACAAAATTTAACGCCAGCACGTGAATCGCCGTCAGAACGCCGGCGATTCCCACGAAATGACCGATGGTTTTCCATTTGGCCAGCGCGATCATGAAGGCGGGCAGCCAGGCCATCACCGCGCCGATGTAAGGCACCATGTTCAACAATCCAGAAACGATGCCCGTCAGGATCGGGTAGTCGATGTCCAGGAACCAAAAGAAGAGGCTGCTCGCTGCAATCACCATGAGGGCTACGAGGGTCATGCCAACCAGGTAGTCGCGCAAGACGTCTCGCAAGTCTTCCAG
>JBGQCW010000031.1:0-11716 GCA_041495565.1 Candidatus Acidiferrum sp. | reverse complement strand
GTGCTCGTGCCTTCGCTGCGCGATCTCTTGCCGCGCACCGGGATCGCCGCCACGAAAGGGAACATCGGATTTTATGGCGGGCTGCTGTTTGCCCTTTTTCTAATTGGATGGGGGCTTGCGTTTCTGTGGGGGCCGGTCGGAGACAAGTTCGGGCGCGTGCGCACGCTGATGCTAACAGTCGTGTGGTATTCGGTGTTTACGCTCCTCAGCGCGTTAGTGTCAAACGTCTGGCATCTCGCGGTGTTGCGCCTGCTTGCGGGAATCGGAATCGGCGGCGAATGGGCAATGGGGGGAACATTCGTTGCGGAAGAGTGGCCGGAGGAACGGCGGCGAGCCGGTGCGGGGTTCATGCACACGGGCTATTACGTGGGAATTTTTCTGGCGGCGCTGGCGAATTACGCGATTGGGAGCCACTTCGGCCACAACGCGTGGAGAGTCATGTTCGCGGTGGGGGGATTGCCGGCGCTGCTGCTGGCATGGGTACGCCACGGCGTGAACGAACCAGCGCGCTGGAAGCAAAAAGCAGGAGTCGTTCGAACGTGGCAGATCTGGCGGCCCTTCGCGATACTTTTTTCGAAAGCGTGGCGGCGCAGAACGATTCTGAATTCGCTGTACATGCTGGTTTCCATCAGCGGGCTTTGGGCGGGAACGGTTTACGTTCCTGCGGCAGTGACGGCGCTTGCTGAAGCTGCAGGGCGCGTCGGGCCACAGGCCGCACAACTGGCATCGCGCGCAACCATGCTCGTGGCGTTCGCGACGATTCTCGGGTGCCTGGTGATGCCGCGGCTCGCTGAGAAACTCGGACGACGTGGAGCGCTCGGCTTCTATTTCACGCTGATGATGGTTTTTGTCGCGCTGACATTTGGGAAGGTTTTTTATCTCGGTGCGACGGCGCTGCCGTGGTTTTTCGTTTGCCTTTTCTTCCTGGGATTTGGCGGCGCTAACTTTGCCGTTTACACGCTGTGGTTGCCGGAGCAATATCCGACGGAGTGCCGCGCGAGCGCGTTTGCCTTCTGCACGTCGTTTGCACGCTTCGGCGGAGCGGGAATTACGTTTCTCGTAGGTGCGGGCGTGCAACATTATGGATCGCTGGGAATTCCCGTCGCGCTGACGTCCATCGCATTCGCAATCGGGTTGCTGCTCATTCCCTTTGGAGCCGAAACGCGCGGACAAACGCTGCCAGCGTAGACGCGGACTCGCCGGAGCGGGAGGGTTCGGGACACGATTCGCCATGTCAGAACCTGCTACTCAAGGCTTGACAAGGACTTGGCACAAAAAGGAGACTCTCCGCACTAACCAACCGGGAGAAATTCCTTGGGCCCGTTAAAGGTTCCGGCGGAAATACGATTCACGAGGAGGGACGATGAAGACGAATTATGCGGCGGTGTTTGTCTCGGCAATTGTGTACTGGATCCTCGGCGCAGTGTGGTTCGGAGTGCTATTCAGCAAACCGTGGATGGCGTTGGAACATGTCACCCAAGAGCAGGCAAGCATGAAATCCGTCCTGCCCTACGTGATCTCGTTCGCCTTGAATCTGCTCATCGCGTTCGTGCTCGCGCAGATTTGCATCTGGCGCAACGCCAATAGCGCCGGACGCGGCGCTGCGGTTGGTGTTTTGGTGTGGATCGGATTTCTCGGGCCGGTTACGTATACGACGTACATGTACGAAATGCGGCCGAAAGAACTCTTTGCCATCAATGAGTTTTATTCTCTCGTGGGGCTGTGCTTGATGGGCGCCATTCTCGGCGCGTGGACGAAAAAACAAGCTTAAGTTCGCGCTCCCTCTGTAACCGACCAGCAACCGGAGGCACGCTTGGTTTCCGGCGAAATCCTCATTTGAGTGATTCAGCGTGGGTGCCGCGAATGGAGGCGTCGAGGAGTTGAATGGTGTGGACGACGCTGGTGGTCTTGCCGAGGCGGGCGAGGGAAGACTGGAGTTGAAGAAGGCAGCCGGGATTGCCGGTGGCCACAACGTCGGCGTTCAGTGACGCAATGAGCTGTGCCTTGCGATCTCCTATCTCGTTGGCGGCCTCGGGCTGCACAAGGTTGTAAATGCCCGCGGAGCCACAGCAGATGGCGGCCTCGGGGATTTCGGTAAGTTGCAACTCCGGAATTTTCGCGAGGAGCGCACGAGGCTGAGAGCGCACGTCCTGCGCGTGTTGCAGGTGGCAGGAATCGTGAAATGCCACGCGGAGTTTGAGCGGGTGGCGTGGGGCCCGCGGTTCGAGATCGGCGAGGACTTCGCTTACGTCCTTGCACTTCGCGGCGAAGCTCCTGGCGCGATCCGCATAGGCGGGATCATCCCGGAGCAGGTGGCCGTATTCCTTTACGTTTGATCCGCAGCCCGCAGCGTTGCTGACGATGGCATCCACATCCGCACGTTCGAATGCATCAATCGTCCTTTTCGCCAGATCGACTGCCGCGGCTTCCTCTCCGGCGTGAACCAGGAGCGCTCCGCAGCAGGGTTGCGCCTGCGGTGCGACGACCTCGCAGCCTTCAGCGGCGAGAACGCGCGCGGTTGCCGCATTCACTTGCGGAAAAAATTCGCGCTGCACACAGCCCAAGAGCAAGCCGACACGGCGGCGCTTTGCGCCTACCGCCGGCGTGATCTCGGCTACTGCTTCGTTTGGGCCGAGTTTTGGGAGCAGCGCCTCCATCGCCTGAATTTTGTTTGGCAGCAACTTCAGCAAGCCCGAGCCGCGCACAACGGCCTGCAATCCGGATTTTTGGTAGACCAGCAACGGCAAGCGCAGCCGCTTCAAGCGCTCCGGGTGGGTAAAGGTTTCGAACAGAAAACGGCGGTGGCGTTTTTCGCCGGGCGATCGCTGGGTGTTCCTTTCAATTTGCGCGCGGGTGGCCTCGATGAGTTTTCCGTAGTCCACGCCGGAGGGGCATGCGGTCATGCAGGCCATACAGCCGAGGCAGCTATCGAAGTGGCTGACCCAATTCGCATTCATATCTGTGGCGCCTTCGCTGGCGAGTTTCATCAGATAGATGCGGCCGCGCGGCGAATCCATTTCCAGGCCCCACAAAACGTAAGTGGGACAGACCGGCAAGCAAAATCCACAATGGACGCACTTTTCAATGATTTCGTTCGACGGCGGGTGGTGCGCGTCGAAGGCACTGGCGAGGGCTTGTTTTGTGGACGAATCAGCCATTAAATTCCCCCCACAAACCGGCCGGGGTTGAGAGTGCTTTTTGGATCGAGCTGCTGCTTCACCGCTTTCATCAACGGGAGTGCGTCACCCGCGCTTCCCCAAGCATCGATGAGCGCCATGCTTGCCGGCCGATGGAGCACGACCAAAGAGCCGGAATTGCGTTCAAACTGCTCACGTAGCTCCTGTAAAAACACGCGTAAATCCTTTGGATCACCTTCGAGCTTGAGGAAGCCGATTCCAGTTGCCTGTAACACGGCTTTCCATTGAAGCTGCCGCACTTTGGCGGACTTCGCAATCGTCGTTGCCGATTTATCGATCTCGGCAGGCAGTACGCTGATTTTTGCGATGGCGGACGATTCCGGCTTCGAGAAGGACCACAGCTCCTGCCGCGCGCGCCAAATTTCCGGCGAAGCTTCGGTGAGGGTGGCCGTTTCGGCAAGTTTTTTCAGATGAGCCTCTTGTGCGCTGAGTCCTGCCTCGGTTCCTTCGAACAAGATATCCACGAGCGGCGCCGCATCGTTTTCGAAACGTGCTTGCAGCGCGGTGTGCGCGAGTTTCGAATCTTGAATGGCGTGGATGAAACGACGTGATTCCTCCGCTGTAGCCGTCGAAACCGAGAAAGAGCGCGTATGGTGCGGGAGCGGATGCACGCGAAAAACGGCGCGAGTGATGACGCCCAGCGTGCCGAAGGCTCCGGTGGCGAGCTTGGGCAGATCGTAGCCCGCGACGTTTTTAACGACCTTGCCGCCACTGCTGGCGAGCGTGCCGTCCGCAAGAGCAATCGTGACGCCGATGATCAAATCGCGCAGCGCGCCGAAACGCAGGCGGAGCGCACCGCTGTCGTTGGTGGAGAGTACGCCGCCGACGGTTGCTTTCTCCGGCCAAAGCGGATCGAGCGCCAGGCGCTGGCCGTGCTCCGCGAGAGCTTCCTGCAGCTTTTGAATGGTGCATCCCGCTCCGACGGAGACGGTGAGGTCGGCCCAGGCGTGCTCGGTGATTTCGTTCAGCCGCGCCATCGACAAAATAACGTCCGCGCGAGAGGGTGGATTTCCCCAGCCGAGTTTCGTGCCGCCGCCGCGCGGGATGACCGCGAGGCCAGCCTCGCTGACGAGTCGAAATGCCTCGGCAAGTTCTGATTCGCCGCCGGGCACGATGACGAGTTTAGGCTGAACGCCGGCGACGGAATCTGCGGCGCTTGCGGCGTGGACATGATCCGGACCCATGAACGAGATGAGTCTGTAGCGCAGCGAGGAGTGAAGAGCTGCCGAATGAGATGGGGTTGTGGCGTCCATGGGTCGGTGTTAGAAGCGCTCCGCGAGGCCGGCGGATTCGAGCGGGTGCGGCGTGTATTCGCCGGGCTTTTCGCCGCACAGACGAGGCGTCGGAAAGATCTTTGTGGGGTTCGAAAGTTGCAGCGGATCGAAGGCGCAGCGCACGCGCTGCATGGTATGCAGATCGGGTTCGGCAAACATTTTGGACATCATTTTCTTTTTGTCTTCGCCGACGCCATGTTCACCGGTGATCGAGCCGCCCGCAGCGATGCACAATTCGAGAATGCTGTTGGAAAGAGCTTCGGCGGCTTCTTGCTGGCCGGGAACGCGGCGGTCGTAGAGAACGAGCGGGTGGAGATTACCATCGCCGGCGTGGAAGACGTTGGCGACGCGCAGGCCTGCTTCCTGACCGAGGCGCTTGATTTCGCTCATCACCTGGGGAAGGGCGGTGCGCGGAATTACGCCGTCCTGAACGATGTAGTTGGAGGAGATGCGGCCCATGGCGGCAAACGCAGACTTGCGGCCCTTCCAGACAAGAGCGCGCTCCGCTTCAGACTGAGCGATGCGAATTTCCGACGCGCCATTCGAACGACAAATCTCGTTGACGTCGCTCATCAAGGCTTCGACTTCGGCGACGGGGCCGTCGAGCTCGACCAAGAGCAGCCCGCCGCAGTTCGGATAGTTGGGGTGGACGGCGGCTTCGGCGGCTTGAATTGCGAGATTGTCCATCATCTCGATGGCGGCGGGGAGCATTCCGGCGGCGATGATGCCGCTGACGGCGGCGCCCGCTTCGTTGGTGGAGTTGAAAGCGGCGAGCAAAGTGCGCACACACTCAGGGCGCTTCACAATCCGCAGGATGATCTTGGTGGCGATGCCGAGCGTGCCCTCGGAGCCGACGAAAACTCCAGCGAGGTCGTAGCCGGGTGCGTCGAGCGTCTTGCTGCCGAGATGAACGAGCGAGCCATCGGGAAGAACAACTTCGAGGCCGAGAACGTGCGTTGTCGTAAAACCGTATTTGAGACAATGCGCGCCGCCGGCATTTTCAGCGACGTTGCCGCCGATGCTGCAGACCGATTGCGAAGAAGGGTCCGGCGCATAGAAGTATTCGTTGTGCTGGATGCGTGCGGTCACATCGAGATTGAGGACGCCGGGCTCGACGATCACGCGAGCGTTCGGAAAATCAACCTCGAGGATGCGATTCATGCGCGTAAGGCTGATCACAATGCCGTTTTCAACGGGCGTCGCTCCGCCGCTCAAGCCCGTGCCGGAGCCGCGCGCGACAAAGGGGATTTTTTCGCGGTGACAGACGCGAACGATTGCCTGTACTTGATCGGTAGAAGTGGGCAACAGGACCGCGCGGGGCAGGACACGGAAATTGACCAAGCCATCGCACTCGTAGGTGTGAAGTTCTTCGGGCGAGGAGACCAGGCCGCGATCGTCAACGATGTCACGCAGCTCTTCGAGGATGTGGGCGTCCATGGGCATGTGTGTGAGAAGCATAGTACGGCTCCGAGAGAGAATGAAGAGAGATTCCGGGTGGGGCGTGGACTTCCGGTACGGAACTAGGGAAGAAAGCCTAGCAATCGTGCCAAGCAGGGGCGCAGCCCGCCGCGGCAGGCGCCCCTGCTTGCGGCGTGAACTTATCAATGGATGAAATTCAAACCACTGGGGATGAATTGAGGGAAGACGTAGGCGTACAGCATGACGATGATGCCGACGATGGCCGCAAGCGCCACGGAGTGCCAGAAAACGAAGCGGAAGATGGAGCCTTCGTTACCGACTTGATTGGTGGCGGCGGTGGCGATGCAGATGGACTGCGCGTCAACCATTTTGCCCATGACGCCGCCAGCGCTGTTCGCGGCGCACATGAGAATAGGGCTGAGGTTGAGCTGCTGTGCGGTGATTTTCTGCAAGCCGCCGAAGAGAGCGTTTGAAGAGGTGTCGCTCCCCGTGAGGGCGACGCCGAGCCAGCCGATGAAGGTGCCGAAGAAAGGAAAAAACCAGCCGGTGCGCGTGAAAGCGAGTCCCAAGACGGCGTCCATGCCGGAGTATCGCGTGACGTAACCAAGTCCGAGCATGCAGGTCATGGCGACAATGGCGAATCGCAATCGGAAGAGCGTGCGGCCGAAGATGTGGAACATTTTTCCCGGCTTGAGGCCGAGAATGACGCCCGCAAAAAGGGCCGCGAAAAAGCAAGCAGTGCCGGTGGCAGTAAGCCAGTTGAAATCGAAACGCGCGGCTTCGGCGGTTGAGTTCTGCACAACGGGCGCCGCACGAAACACTTTGGCATGCAAATACGGCCAGTCCCATCCCGGTGGCCCGGGGCGAACGTTGCCATCGGCCATCACCACCTTGAAGGAAGGCGTCGTAGCCTGATTCATCGCCGACTTTACCGTGGGCAATCCCCACACGAGCACGAAGAGGGAGAGAATCGCGAAGGGCATCCAGGCCCTGGCGATCTGACCTGTGGAGTAGTGCTTGATGGAGTCTCTGGCCTCCGCGACGGTTACAGCCGATTCGTCCGCGAAACGCCAGATTTTCTTGGGCTGCCAGAAACGGAGGAAAACCAGCGTAACGATCATGGAGACGATGCCGGCGGCGATGTCCACGAGATTGCTATCCACGTGATTGGCCCAGAACCATTGTGTGGCGGCGAAGGAACCTCCGACGACAAGGATGGCGGGAAAGACTTCGAAGGTTTCTTTCCAACTGACCATGGCGCGAACCAGCCAGAAAGGAACGAGGATCGCGGTGAAGGGAAGAATACGGCCGATCATCGCACTGAGGTCGCTTTCATTGAGTGCGGTGACGGCAGCAAGGGTGTGAACGGGAGTGCCGATAGCGCCCCAAGCGACCGGCGCGGTGTTGGCGATGAGGTTGAGCGCGGCGGCTTGAAAGGGCTTGAAACCGAGGCCGATCATGAAAGCCCCGGCGATAGCGACGGGCGCTCCAAATCCGGCGGAGCCTTCAATGAATGCACCGAAGCAGAAGGCGACGAGAAGGAGTTGCAGGCGGCGATCGGGCGTAATGGCGGCCACAGATTGCTTCATGATTTCGAACTGGCCGGTTTCGACGGAAATGTCATAGAGAAAGACGGCGGCGATGACGATCCAGACGATTTTGAGGAGGCCAAAGGCTGAGCCGTAGAAAAAGCTGGAAACAGCGAGGCGCGCGGGCATTCCGAAGACCATCATTGCGCAAAGGACGGCGGTGGCCGCACCGGCGACGGCGCAAAGATGTGGCCGCACCTTCAATCCCGCCAGCAAACCCAGCAAGACGATGATCGGCAGCGCCGCCACGAGCGTGGAAAGCCACCAGTGTCCCATCGGGTCATAAACTTGTGTCCAAGTCACAGGAAGACCTTGCATAGCGGTCGTTGAGATACTTCCTCGCTGCCTCGTTGTCAAGGAATAAGTCTTCTTACAACGCCCGCAATCCTTTCATCGGCGTTCAAAGCGCGCCGTGCGGTGAACGCAGATCTGCGCGCCAAGCGCCAGCAATGCGGGGAAGCAGACCAGAACGTAGCGCGGCTCGCACGTTTGCAATTGGGTGAGGTACGCCGTACGAATGACGATGAATGCCACGATCAGAAAAATACCAGTGTTTGTTCGCCAGGATCGCGCGGCGGCGAGAGCCATGCCGATGTAGATGAAATTGAGCACCGCAAGTCCCAGCGTAACTTCAAAATCGATGGGATTGCTGCGCCAACTCTCACCGAGAGGCCAGAGCCGTCCCGAGTAGGGCAGCAGTGTGATCCGCGGAGTAAACCACATCGCCGCGGCGCGCTCGATAGGAATCCAGACAAAGGTTCGAATCGGATGACGCTTGGTGCGTTCCCGGGCTAACTCTGCAAATTCAAGGTCGAGTGAACGCGTCATGCCGGGCGTGCGGTTGTAACGATCCAGCAGGGAAGCGACGCGCGATAACTCTTCCGGAGAATCCACGGCGTGCGCAGGAAGATCTTTCCAATCGATCGGCTGTGAAGGCAATTTCCAGGTGAAGAGATAGGCGTCTCGAAAACGAAACATCCAGGTCTTTGTCCAGGCATAGAAACCGGTCGGCAGGACATCCCCATAAGTCTCCGCATAACGAGGAGCAAGGAATTGCACTCGTCCGAGACTTATGGCATTGCGCGCGGCCCACGGCGCCAACGGCAGCAACAAACCCGCTGTCATCCACAGGGTTGCGATTGTGAGTTTTATCCAATTCGTGCGGTGGCGAAACCGGAGCCAAAGCACAACAAGCACTGCAAGCAGGAGCAGCGGCGTCTCTGGCCGAACAAGCGTCCCAAGCCCGAGAACGAGCCCGCCCAGAAACCAGATTCGCACCGAGCGAAGATGATCACTACTTGATTGGACGAGGTCGATTCGCAGGAAGACCGGGGAAAGAAAAATCAGGATCGCTAACGTTGTGAAAAAGGTTGCCAGTACTTCGGTGAGCAGTACTGCTGTGTAGTTTGCGGTGAAGGGACAGAGAGCCGCCAGCCAAAGTGCCGCGGCCGAGATGCGACCGCGGGTAGCATCAGAAT
This sequence comes from Candidatus Acidiferrum sp., assembly GCA_041495565.1. Taxonomy (GTDB): domain Bacteria; phylum Acidobacteriota; class Terriglobia; order Acidiferrales; family UBA7541; genus Acidiferrum. The sequence continues at coordinate 2,759 of JBGQCW010000031.1, read as the reverse complement.
CACCCGCTGCCAAACGAGCGGCAATGCCCGCGGTCAACACGCACGTGGCGAGATCGACGAAGGCTTGCGCCAGCATGACCGCTTTTCTGCCGGGGCCTGCCAGGTAATAGACAACTGCGAGGAATGCGGGATAGCCCGGTACGCGTGCATCCGATGGAAAAAGCTGCCCGTGGGAGTAGAAGCCATGCACGCCGTGATAGAGCCAGTTGCGGGCGAGCTCCTCGTAATAGGCCGTGTCTCCGGAATAGAAAGGGAAATGCCAAATGAAGAAAAGACGCAAAAGCAATCCGGCGAGGAGTGCTGGCAAAAGATGCTTGTAGAACGGCTTTGGGAACATGATGGCGTCCGAAAAGCAATTCGGATCGCACAAGCATTGTAACTGGAAGTGGTCGGGGCGCCCGGATTTGAACCGGGGGCCTCCTGCGCCCAAGGCAAGAGCAGAAACGCTAAGTAGTTGGTTCGTCTAACATTTTCCTATGTCATGCATCATGGTTTTACACGGTGTTCGGCATTGTTTGTTCCCAAGTCCCGGAAACAGATGTTTTTGAAGCACCAGCCATGGTTACGGTATGCTGATCGACAGGTCGCAAACTGCTAAAAGCTTTCCGCAACCACCCGTTGGTTTTGCTCGCCCAGACCTTTTACACCCAAGCGCATCCGATTGCCGGGCTTCAAGTAAACCGGAGGCTTGTGGCCCATTCCCACTCCGGGCGGGGTCCCAGTCGAGATGACGTCACCCGGATGCAGACTCATGAAGCGACTCAGGTAGCTGACCAGAAATGCAACCCCGAAAATCATTGTCTGCGTCGAACCATTCTGAACGCGTTTGCCATCCACTTCGAGCCACAACCTCAGATTCTGGGGATCGGGAATCTCATCCTTGGTAACGAGCCAGGGACCGATCGGACCAAAAGTATCGGCGCTCTTGCCCTTCACCCACTGGCCGGAACCTTCCAATTGAAATGCGCGTTCGGAGAGGTCGTTGATTACGCAGTATCCGGCCACATGGGACATGGCCTGAGCTTCCGTCACATACTTTGCTGGCTTGCCGATGATTACGCCCAATTCAACTTCCCAGTCGGTCTTCGTGCCGCCTCTCGGAATGACAATATCGTCGTCTGGCCCACAGATAGCAGAAGTAGCCTTCATAAACACGACGGGTTCGCTTGGCACTTTCATTCCAGTTTCGGCAGCGTGGTCCGAATAGTTCAGCCCAATGCAGATGAACTTACCGACCCGGCCAACGCAAGGTCCCAGCCTCGGCTTACCCGGCACGAGCGGCAATCTTGCGATGTCAATGCCTTTCAAGCGTGCGATCGCCTCGGGCAGCAGCGACTCACCGGCGATATCTTCGACAATTCCGGCGAGGCTGCGAATGTGACCGTCGGCAGCGAGTAAGCCGGGATTCTCTTGACCAGACTTTCCGTAACGAATCAGCTTCATGATCTTGAGCTACGAGGGGCATTTCAAAATGATGGTGAAAAGCGCATGCTTATTTCGCAGAAATCCCTTTTTCGTCGTGACTTTCTCTCGCCCATGCCGAGAATCCGTTTTCCCGGAATATGAGCTGACCGAAAAGCGCGCTACTCTCCAAACATGTACGAGCGCACATGGAGAAGATGCGTTCGCAACATGGAATGCGCTTGAGAATGATCGCGATTGCTAAGCGCCGACACGATGGCCTGATGTTCGGCGTGAAGTCTTGCTTTTCGCTCCGGAGTCATGCTGCGCGCCTTCAAAATCCCCCACTGGGCCTGTTGGCGTACTTTGGCGAGCGAGCGTGACATGGAGATCGCCGCTTGATTGTGCGTCGCTACGGCGATCGCGTCGTGCAGCGCCGCATCCCATCGTTCAAATTCGGAAAGGCTCGACGATAATTCGGCGTGCATCAGGCATTCGGCCATGCCATCCAGGTCCGCCTTGGTGGCTCGCGCCACGACGAGTGGAACCAGGCCGGGCTCGAAAATCAATCTGCACTCAATGACGTCCGCGGGGCTAAATTTCTCGATGCTTTCTACCTCGAATGGATCTGTCTTACCTCCGAAATTGCCGCCCGTCTTGTAGGTGCCCCGCCCAACGTGACGCACGATCAGCTTTCCCTCTTCAAGGAATGCAAGCGCCCGCCTTATGGTATTTCGAGCGACATTGTAGTGAGCGGATAGTTCTCGTTCGGTTGGAAGCCGTTCCCCTTCCCGCCAGCGGCCGGTACGCAAATCTTGCTCGAGGAGGGCGCGCAGTCTTGCCGAATCGCCTCGCCGACGCGACTGAGTATGCGGAAGGCTCCGCTTGGCTGCAGTTTGGTTTCCCATCAAATTCTCTTTCCTCCACCCACTAAATTCGGAACGAAGATATTGGCACGGAGTCAGTCAACAGTCCAGAGAAATTGGTATATATAGGTTCACATCATCCAGAAACAGGACAGGGATTCCCTGGTTGGCGACACCAACTCAGGCCCCATCGTCACCCTGAGAGCTGCACTTCGCTGAAGTAATGCTTTCAACCCCCGGAGCCACCCTAAGATTAATTATTCTTTTCCTCTTGACTCAAGAAACCAATGCGAGGATATTGGCCCTCAATTGGTGCAAGGCTTAGGGGCGCTTGGTACACATTGGTTCACTTTCTGTCAATTTCATTTCTCTTCGGATCTCAGTGAACTTGTCCGGGGGAAGGCCGCCGTCATCACGACTGGTAGGGCCCTTATGATCAGTTGCCCCTCTTATTGCAAAGCGCGCCATGGGTCGAATTGATCTCTGAAGTAC
>JBGQCW010000030.1:0-11748 GCA_041495565.1 Candidatus Acidiferrum sp. | reverse complement strand
GGCGCCTGCCCCGACCGGATCGGGGCGCCTCTGCGTTATCACTCCTTCTCTTCGCCTTACCTTGGCCTAACCCGCAAATCCGGCGCAAGACTTTACGTCTGCGCGATCCCCTGGCGATGATAAAGTGACAGTGTAATGCAGGGCGCGAGAACGAAAGGGGAGGGGGCCGCGATGAGAATCAGCGCGTTTCTGGCTTTGTTTATGGTTTTACTGTTGCTTTGGGCCGGCGGATTCCTCGTCTACCACGTGACAAGTTTTCTGATCCACTTGCTCCTGCTTTTTGCCGTGATCTCCTTGGTCATTCACCTCATTCGAGGCGGTTCACAGAAATGAAGTAGCGCCCCGACCAGGTCGGGGCACGATACATCGTGCCCTCTCTTCGCTTTTCCAATTTCGATTTTCCACCTTCGGTCTTTGCGCGCGCCACTCCTCCACCGAGGCACCCAACGGAATACCTGATCGGCTTGCTGCTCTTTGTGGCTTTGGCCGGTCTCGCCACACTGATCGGTTTTGACCGTGAGCGCGCCTTTTATCCCACCGTGCTCATCGTCATCGCCTCCTACTATGTGTTGTTTGCCGTGATGGGCGCTTCGCAGCGGACACTCTGGATCGAAATCGGGATTGCCTGCGGATTCTTGCTGTTTGCCGCCCTCGGCTTCAAACGGAATCTTTGGTTCGTAGGCGCTGCACCCGCCCCGTCCTTTTCGTTCCTTCATCGCCCAGCGGCCACCGTTCACGGGCCACGGAACACGGCATCTGGGTTTGCGTCAGTGGAACGCTGCCCCCAGCAGATCCACCATCAACCGGATGGCCGTCTGCGCCGTTCTCCCAGAAGGATCCCGGTAGGGATTCACTTCCACAATATCCAGCCCCACCAGCTTGCCCTTGCTCGGGATCCCTTTCAGCAATTCGTCGATCTCCGCAAAAGTCAGCCCGCCCGGTTCCAGCGTTCCCGTTCCCGGCGCCAGCGTGGGATCCATGGAGTCCACGTCGAACGAAATGTAAATGTTTTCGCTCTGCGGAATCGCCTCAATCGCCGCGGCCACTCCGCGCCGGTGAATCTCTTCGCTGGTCACGATTTTCGTGTGAATCGCCCGCGCGTTGCCGATCGCTTCCTGGTCGTTCGCGATGCCGCGCATCCCGAGCTGCGTGATGTTTTTCACCGTGGGCAATTTCGCCACGCGCAGCACCCACGACGCATGATCCAGATTTCCTTTTGCTCCGTTCCAAGTATCCAAGTGCGCGTCAATGTGGACGACCGTCAGCGGAATGTCGAACGCCCGTACTACCGGAAACGTGATGCTATGATCCCCGCCCAAAATAATCGGAAACGCCTTCTTCGCCAGGATCTTCTTCACCGCGTCGGTGATTTTCGCGTTGGTTTCCTCGGCCACCGTGGGATAAATCACCACATCGCCCACGTCCACCCAGCGCTTGCCCTTCAGCACGGTGCGGTCGCCGTCGATGTAATAAAAACCTTCCGTCAGATCGTGCGCGTACTCCTGCGAATTCTCCCGCATATCCCGCGGGCCGTAGCGCTCGCCCGGCTGTCCCCAAGTCCCTTCATCAAACGGCACGCCCAGCACGGCGAAGTCCGCTTTCAATTTGTCAAGGTCCGGCTCATACGGTGCGCTCAAGAACGTTCGCACGCCGACGAACGTCGGCGCCGTCTGCGCCCCGGCGTTTCCCGGCGCAACGAATATCGCCACCAAGATCAGCAAGCATCCGAACGCAAAAATAAGACATTGTTTCATGGCAATTCCTCTCAGGCCTCGCCCCCAGGAGCGTCCTGGGAATCCTCGTCTTCCTGGCGTTCCAACGCATCCCAGTACGCGTCTCCCAGTTTCAGCAATTCCGCAACGGCGATTTCGCCCGCATCGGTTCGCGAAATGGTCAGCTTCTCCGCGCGCAGGAAAAGTTCATGATACGCCGTGTAATTCAGCAGCCCGCTGATGCGCAGCGCCACAGCGCCGTTCTTCTCTGTCGCCAAAGTTGCATCCGCAATATCGATCACCTGCTTGTGTTCCGCCGTCATCGCTTTTTCCAAATCGCTCCAGTTCAGGGATTCCTCGCGCCACTTCGCTTGATACTCCGCCACCAGGCGCTCCTGCTCTTCCTTGGACACTCCTGGCGGAACGGTGAACGGCCCCGGCCAAATCGAGTATTTCACCACGCGTGCCGACTGCACCCTGTCCAGCCGGAAAACAAACTGCATGTCCAGCGGCCATTGATAAAAAATTCGCAGATTCTCGATCTCCACGTTCAGCGTGACGGTGCGCTCCAGCAGGTTCGATTGAATGGAAATAATCTGCGCCTCGTGCAGCCCATCCCACAGCGACACGCTGGAAATCCCGTGCGGCAGATTCACCCAATCCAGGATCCTGCTTTGCTCTTCAGGCACGCTTCACCTTCTTCCAGCGCACTCGCGCGCAGGAGTATAGCCTGCACCCCGGCAAATCAAAACGCATTGTATAATCCTGCCTCGACTCCATCCACCACAGGAGGCACCATGGCCGAACCAACCTACGAAGAACTCAAAGCGAAAATTGCGGAAATGGAAAAACAGACCGGCGGCCGCCGCGGCGGCGCGCTGGAATTTCGCGTCGGCGAAAAAGGCGGCGTCAGCGTCTACGGACTCGGCCGCTTTCCCGTCACGCTCTATTACGAGCAGTGGACCCGCCTGCTCGACGCCGTGCCGCAACTCCGCGAATTCCTTGAATCCAACAAAGCCGACGGCAAACTCAAATTGAAGGAAAAGTAGCACCGGCTCTCAAAGGTTCCAGGGCAGGGAAGAGAGATCGACGTTGCCGCCGGAGAGGATCACGCCGAGTTTTGGGGCGCTGCCATCTGCCCGCTTCGGAAGATTCAAGGAGGCTACCGTTCCGGGCTTCAACAGCGGCGCAATGGCCACCGCACTCGACGGCTCAATGATGATTTTCATGCGTTCCCAGACGAGGCGAGCTGCCGAAATGATTTCTTCTTCGCTGACCAGGAGGATGCGATCGACATGACGGCGCAGGATGGCGAAGGTGCGCGGGGCGAGTGATGCGCGCAAACCATCGGCGATTGTGTCGCTCGATTCCAGCGATTGCAGCGTGCCCGTGGTCAGCGACCTGTACGCGTCGTCGGCGCGCTCGGGTTCGCAGCCGAAGATTCGAACGCCCGTTCGAATGCCCTTGGCACCCAGACACGTTCCGCTCAACAGGCCGCCACCGCTGACGGGCGCAAAGACGGCATCCAGATCGCTGATTTCTTCGAGTAATTCCTTTGCTGCGGTCGCCTGCCCAGAGATGATGCGGTCATCGTCGTAAGGGTGAATCAAATAGGCGCCTGTTTCCGCTTGCACGCGCGCTGCGACCTCCGCGCGGGAGGACATCTTGGGTTCGCAAAACGTGATACGTCCGCCATACGCCTCGATAGCCCGCGCCTTCACAGCTGGCGCATTCTTCGGCATGACAATCCAGGCGGGTAAGCCTCGCCAGGCTGCGGCACACGCGACGGCTGCGCCGTGGTTTCCGCTCGAGAGAGTGACGATGCCGCGGGCGGCTTCTTCGTCCGAGAGGGAAAAGATGGCGTTCGTTGCGCCACGAATCTTGAATGACCCGGTCTTTTGAAAATTGTCGCACTTGAAGTAGATCCTCGCTCCCGTGATGGCATCCAGCGAAGCGGAAGTCAGAACAGGAGTGCGATGAATGCGCGGCGCAATGCGCGCGTGCGCGGCCAGGATGGCCTCCCAACTCGGCGGCTGGTAGGTGCCGCTCTCAACCTGCGGTGCTGTGCTCATGGGGCTCACTTTGCTTCCCGGCGCTCTTGCCGTAGCTCTGTTTAGCGCGGATTCCTTCCCTCTCAAAGAGTCATTATGGCACGTTGAAACCGCGTTTTGGCGCGAGGGCGAAGAGAAGGCGGCCGGTGAAGACGGGTACTGGTATCAATTGGCCATGACGGGTTTGGTACTTGACCGCGTCTCTGGCTCTGTTAGGCTGGAAGTTCCTCCCTATGTCGAGAGAGTCCGCGTCCGACCTTTCTCCCACGCAGGAGGTCCACATGAAGGCATCCGAACGCCGACAATTGACTCGCTTCAGTCTTCGCACGCCGTTGCGCTTCCGCGCGCTGGGCGTGAGCGCGGACAAGACCGAGCACTTTACCGAAGCGCTGAATATTTCGCGCGGGGGATTCTTTTTCGCGTCTTCGGCGCCGCTGCAAGTCGGCATGCCCCTTGAGGCGACGCTTCGAATGCCTGCAGAGGTGACGGGGAGCGAATCTCAGGAGATGCGCTGCACGGCCCGGGTCGTTCACGTTCGAAACGAGCCGTATGGGGACGGACGGATCGGCTTCGGAGCGGAGATTGAAAAATTCCAGGCTGTTCCTGCCACAGAACGCTGGACGAATTAGGCTGTTGCCGTTTCTGATTTTCAGAAGAATCCCGAATTATCAATTGGCGATAGTTTTGCGGTTGAGATCCTTCGCTTCGCTCAGGATGACAAATTTCGTGTTGGGCGTGTTGTGGTGAGCGGAGAAGTTAGGGTTTGGCGGCTGGCACGGTGAAGGTTGTTTTCGTGCTACCAACGTTTTCGAAACGGTCGTAGGCGCGCACCGCAACCGTGTGTTCGCGTTCGGTCAAGGCCGGTCCGTTCCATGAGAAACTGAGTGAGAATTGGTAGCGCTCTTCCGGCGCATCGCTGATCGATCCAGTCGGTGCGACAAGGATCCATTCGCCACCATCGAGGCTGTACTGAGCCCGTTCGACGTTGCTCGCTGCATCTCGCGCTGTGAATTTCACTACTACGGCGGTATCGCCGCATTGCCCAGTGCAACTGTTGAGCGAGTCTGTTGATAGTTTTTCGATCCTAGGTGGGGTGTTGTCCACTTCGAAGCGCTCGCTTTCGCGCGCGGTCTGGAGCGCAACGGCGGGAGGATTCGAAGGCGCGTCGGTGGCCACAATCTTCAGGTAGTAAGCGCCGTCCGGTAACGTGGTGGTATCCCAGGAATAAAATTTCTGATCGAGATTGTCCTTCAATAATTTCCACTCGCGTTCGTTCTCGCCACGAAAGTAGACCGCGTAGCGCAATTCGTCTTCGTTATCGTCGTGGGCGCTCCAGAGAACGGATTGATAGCCTTTTTGCAGGGTGCCTTGCGGCGGCAATTCAAATTTGGCCGGCGCGCCGCTTTGCGTGATGATCACGCCGGTGGTATTTGGAGAGGGCGGCATTCTGAGCGTCACGACGGCTGGCTGGGCGGTGGCGATGCCCGTTTGGGACTGCGCGCGAACACCGGGATCCTGCAGTGCGATGCCGTCGATGACTGGCGCGACGTTGCGCGGGAGATACGCAAGGCTGACCCAGTCGATGCCATCTCCGGGGCGGCCATCGTGAATGACGGCCTTCCATTGCACGAAGCGGGCTGGCGGCGCCTCCATCGCAGCGCCGGATTTGGTGTAGGGGCCGAACCAGCGGGACCACTCCTTGCCGGGATCTTCGGTGTTGCCGGAACGAACAAAGAATTCAAGGCGCGGCTCATTCGAATGGGAGGCGTTCGAATTTGCGGAAGAATTGACGGGAGCCGACGGCGGAGGTCCCCACCACTCGAGGCGGCCCCACTGCGAAAAGAGCTGAGAATCGAAGGAGCGGGATTCGTAGGATCCCTCGGCTTCGTATTCGGGGCCGACGGAAAAAACTTTTCCGGGATTGGCGGTGCACAAGAAAACTTTTCCGGTGGAATTGCGGGCGATGCCGGTGATTTGAGCGGAGCCTGCTTTGGCGAGCTGCGCGAAAACGCCGCGGCCGTCGATGGCGAGAAGCGCGCCATTGTTGCCGGTGCCGGCGAGGAGGCGGCCGTCGGAAGCGAGACCCAGCGCGTAGACGACATCTTCGCGCGAGGTCCAAAGCTCTTCGGGAGCGCCCTCGGGGCTGATGCGATAGATGCTGCTGGAAAGGAGCGGAGGAAAAGGAGCGAAGGGTGAGAGCTGCTGCGCCTGGCCGGACGTGATTACGCCGCCGGTCGTGATGGTGGTGGTTCCTTGAGGGCCGGTAATAACTGTGGTTGGGGCGGCGCCGGTGTTGCGCTGTTTCTCTCCGATGGCCGCTGCGTAGATTGCGCCGTCGGAGGAAACGGCGAGGGAGGTGACCTCGCGCTTGGAAGTTTCGTAGAGCACGAAGCCCTCCGCAGTGGCGGTGGACTTCGCGGGAGCCCGAGAAATGCGAAGGATGCGGCCACTGGGTTCGGTGCCGGCGATGAGGTTGGCTTTTGCGTCGAAGGCGAGAACGCGGATGTGGGCTTCGTCGCTGGAGTAGAAGAGTTGGCCCTTGCCGTCGGGTGCGACGGCGAAGACTTGGCCTTTATCGCCGGTGGCGACGTACAGCGTGCCATCCGGGCCGAAGGCGAGATCCCAGATGTATTTTGTTTTGGGATCGAAAAAAACGGATTTTTCACCGGACGAAGAGACGCGGTAGACCTTGCCGTCGGGAGAAGTGCCTACGTACAGAGTGCCTTTGGCGTCGAAGGCGATGGCTTGCGCAGAGAGATCGGTGGAATCGAAGGCGATGGTTGGCTTGCCGCTACCGTCGAAGCGAAACACTTTTGCAGGAGCGCCGCCTGCCGCGTAGAGCGTGCCCTTGGGGTCGAGGCGGACGGACCAGAGATAGGAAGCGTCGGCGTCGGCGAGCAAAGTAAATCTGGGCGCAAGTTCGAGGCGGCCGTCGCTGCGGACGGCGACACCGTGAGCGGTGCCTTTGAGGAATTCTTCGTAGGTCGATTGGCGCCATCGGCGGGTGTGCTCGGCAAGCGCGGACGGGAGGTAAAGGAGATTAAGGACGTAGAAGAGGTAAAGGATGCGGAAAAATCTTGCTCGACTTGATGACTTGGGCATCGTGGTTTTTACCGGATTTGCAAATTCAAAGAGATGACGCCGGAGACGGGGCCTCCGAGCGGGATGGACGATTCGCTCGCCAGCGATTCGCGCAGGATTTGAACGGAGCCGGGAGCGGGGCGGCCGTCGACGACATTGATTTGAGAGAGCGGGATATTCGGAAGTTCTTTGTCGTCCCAGAGAAGAGTGGGTGATGGTACGAAAAGGCCGACGTAGAGGCGATCGTTGCGGCGCTCGCGGTTCAGAAGCGCGATGAGCTGATCCAGACCATTGGGGCCACCACCGGCGCCGGCGAAGGCAAAGCCGCGCGAGGCACGATTGAGGAGATCGGCGTCGCTGACGAGGACGCGGAGCATCGTTCCACGCGCAACCTGTTCGGGAACACGGACGGTGGTTTCTTCGACGCGGGCGGCGCCGCGGTAGGGACGCAGCAGCACGCGGACACGGAGAGTTTCCCCGGGCGCGGCTTCGCCTTTTTCGAGCCAGGCGCTTTCGATGGTGAAGGATTTGCGGCCGGGAACAGATTCGACGCGGAGCGAGATGCGGTCCACCTTGGTCGGTTCAAACGTGTTGGTGAAGAGGCGTGTGAAGACGTTTTGCATGGTGAGGGCGATGGGGAGTCCGTCGGGAGAGAAGGAATCGCCGGGAGCAAAGGTGTTTTCGATTTGCACCGGCGCATGACCCTGGAGACGAATTTCCCCGGAAAGGTGGAGCGTGGTGCCTTCGCCGTAGAGGGAGTTTTGCGTGAGGCCGCTGAAGGTGGTGAGAGCGACCAGGAGCGGCGTGAGCTTGGGATGATTGACGATTTCGAAGTGCAGCGTCTTTGTGGCGCCGGGCGCCTGCAGAGTGAGGTCCAGGGGAATCATCGGAGGAGGAGCGCCGAGTTTACCGGTAACGACGGTAAGGTGATCACCCGTGATGGTGCCGATGGAGCCGCCGACGTTGACGATCTTGGTGGAAGCGAGATTGGAGGAGAGCGTGGTGACGACGCGGCTGCGCGCCATGGGAAGCTGAACGTCGCCAAGACTCAGAAAGGGATGACCGCAGAGATAGACGCGATCGGCGCGCACCGCCGTTACGGTGCAGGCGGAGTTGATGGAGGCGTCGCCCTGAACGAGAACCATGCCGGCCATGTCACCGGCAACGAGATGCGCATCTTCCGGACGCGGGGAGGCGGTGCCGCCTTGCGTGGCGACCATGCCGTAGCCTTGAAGCTGATTGGCGAATTGCTGGATGGCAGCGGGCTGAAAGCCGGAGAAAACGAGGGGAGTTTCAATGGGCTCGAGTCCGGAGCTGAAAGGCAGGCCGGTGCGTGTCACGGATTCGCTGGGCAGGGAAAGCTGCTGCGCGCCGGCATGTGAGGACGCGAGCTGGGCTGGGGGATTCAGGACGTCTTCGATGGGCGTGACGCCTGCGATGGGCTCCTTGGTGAAGATGCCCAGTTTGAGTGATAAGGCGCCCGCGAGTTTGCCGTCGAGGTAGACAGGGCTGCCGCTCATTCCGGCGACGACGCCGGTGTGCTCGACCTTGGGGCCTTTCAACTGAACGAGGATGATGGATTGCTTCGGGCCGAGGAAATTGTCCAGGACGCCGAGGACTTCGAGGTCGAATTTTTCAATCTGGTCGCCCGCAAAGATGGTGTAGGCATAGCCCTGCATGCCGGGGCGGATCTGGCTGAGGGGAAGGATTTCGCGCGATTCCTGGGCGGCTGCGACGTGCGGGTCCAGACACAGTGCGGCCATAACTGCTGAGAGGGCGAAGAGCAGAAGGCAGTGAGACTTGGAAAGATAAGGCTGGCCCGTGAGCATGAGTCGGCAATGATACTCGGTGGAGTAAGGGTAAGCAATCAAACGAACGGAGCGGAAAGAATGGGAGAAAGAGGCTGGACGTACTAGGCCCGGCCTGGGGCCAGCCTATCAGATTGGCGTTGGCATAGTTCCGGGCGAGGATCAGTCCATGTGGTGATGCATGGCGAAGATTTTGTCGAGGGAATCTTCGTAGGGATAGACGTGGACCATCCAGCCGAAGATGACCGGCTGGAAGCGGCCGCCGGCGGCGTCGCAGGATTCTTGCGTGGCGATGGAGCCTTTGAGGCCGAACTGGGTCCAGTCGGTGGTGCGGAGCTGACCCTTGGGCGGCATGCAGAGATTGGTGTGGAGATGCCACATGGCCACGCTCAGGGGAACGCGGGCGTTGAGCTGCTCTTCGGTGGCGCGCTTGGGCATGGTGTACATGGCGCCGACCAGTTCGTAGCCATCGGAAGTTTTCTTGTAGAGCAGGGAAGTCGGACGCGAGGGATCGAAAGAAAAGGCTTCGAGGAAGCCATTGAAATAATTCGTGAAGTGATATTCGGGCTGCGGGAGATTGGGTAGAAAGATTTTGTAACCTTCGTTCAGCGCGACGTGGTAGTCCTTGTATTTTTCGAGGCTGGCGCGAAGCTGCGCGACGACTTCGTTGGCACGTGCGGTGTCTTCGGGAGTTTGCGGGCGCATCGCGGTCATGCGCATGTGGAGACTGTGCGCGTCGTGCTGGCCGCGGGTCATGTCGTGGACGGCGTGGGCTTCGTTGGCTTTGGCGTCGTCCATGTCCATGCCGGGCATGCCGCTGTGGTCCATCCCTTGCGATTCCTGCGACTGCGAGCCGGAGGATAGCTGCGAAACCTGCGATGGCGTCGCGGGGGCGCGATGGCCGGGAATGGCGGCGAGAAGGACGCTGACGACGAAGAGCGCGCCGAACAAGATGGCGGCTTTGGTAGCGACATGAAAAAACGTGCTGCGGGCTGGCATGGCAATTCTCCTCACTCCATAATACGTATTGACGGGCCGTGAGATTTCAGAAAGTGGGACAGGAAGTGCCTCGCGAAAAACTGGCCGGAGGGACAGGGGAGTTAAGGGTTGAAAGTTGAAAGTTAAAAGTTGAAAGTTAAAAATTGAAAGTAGAGAAAACGGAGGGGACCACGCGCGGATAGGGGGAGATGGGATTCGAGCACGGACGAGGAGAAGTCCAAAGACAACGCGGAGGCGCAGAGTACACAGAGGTGCGCAGAGAAGAGGTGCGTAGAGCGTGCTAAAATTTGCGTGTGAAAAAAGAGACCATTCAACCCGCGAAGCACCTGACCGGCGGGCTGGAGCTGCCGGGCGATAAATCCATTTCCCATCGCTACGCGATGCTGGCGGCGCTGGCCGAAGGCACGAGCGAACTGCGGCATTTTTCGGCGGCGGCGGATTGCCACAGCACGCTGAGGTGCATGGGCGCGCTGGGCGCGGAAGTGAAGATTGAAAAAGATACGGTTCGAGTGACGGGACGCGGGCCGCGCGGGCTTAAGAGCAGCTGGCGGGCGCTGGACGCGGGTAATTCCGGAACAACCATGCGGCTGCTTTCAGGAATTCTGGCTGGGCAAGGATTCACCTCGAAGCTGACCGGCGATGAATCGCTTCGGAAGCGTCCGATGAAGCGGGTGATTGTGCCTTTGCGGGAGATGGGCGCGGACATTCGAGCGCGTGACGACAATTTCGCGCCGCTGGAAATTCGTGGGGCGAAGCTGAATGCCATCGACTACAAAATGCCGATGGCCAGCGCGCAAGTGAAGTCGGCGGTGCTGCTGGCGGGACTGTTTGCGGACGGCGTGACCAGCGTGACGGAACCGGCGGGTACCCGGGATCACACCGAACTGGCGCTGGAAGAGTTTGGCGCGGCGGTCGAAAAGCATGGCCGGACAATTCGCGTTCACGGACTGAGCAGTGAAAATGGCGGTGGGAAGCTGACGGCGAGATCGCTGGACGTGCCGGGAGATTTGTCCTCGGCCGTTTTCTTTATAGCCGCAGCCTCACTTTTTTCAGATTCGAACATTTTGATTCACAACGTAGGGTTGAACCCCACGCGCACCCCGATTCTGGATTTGTTTGCGTCGATGGGGGCTTCGGTTCAGATACTCGGATTGAAGAGTTCGCATGGAGAGCTCGTGGGTGATTTGGCGGTGAAGGGAAGTTCACTGAAGGGCGGAGTGATTGCGGGCGAGCAGATTTCGCTGCTGATTGATGAATTGCCAATGCTCGCGGCGCTGGGGCCGTACACCGAAGAGGGAATCGAGATTCGCGACGCCGCGGAACTGCGCGTCAAAGAGAGCGACCGCATTGCGACGCTGGCGGAGAATCTGCGGCGCATGGGCGCAACGGTGGAAGAACGGCCGGACGGATTGAAAGTGGAGGGGCGGCGCGCGGGAAAATTGCACGGCGCGGAGATCGAGCCGCGCGGAGATCATCGAATCGCGATGGCGTTCGCGGTCGCGGCGCTAGCGGCGGAAGGCAATTCAATGATTCGTGACGCGGATTGCGCGAGCGTTTCGTTCCCCTCCTTTTTTCAGGAATTGAACCGCCTGGCGGAGAGATAGACAGGACTGGGCAGAACGATCGCACTACGTGCCTATTGAAAAGCGTTTAGTGTTTTTCTGGTTTTGGAATTGACGGCGGAGCTTTCATTCGCGGCGGCGCAGGCGGGGCCGGGAGATCGGAGCTCGTTCTGCGCAGCGACATCGAGCCGTAGCTGGTTTTCAGAGTGATCTTGGGTCCGCGGGCGCTTCCGTACTTGCCTTCCAAATGATAATCGCCCGATTCGGTTGACGTTTTCTTGAGGGAATCGGCGGAAAATTCTGAATCGATGTCGCTGCAGGAGTGGCAATCGGCAAGAATGTCGAAACTCGCCGAGCCGGGCAGGCTGAGAGTGATGCCGGCAGCGGCGTTGGAGACCTCGATATCTTCTTTCGGCGGGGAAGAAAAGCGCAGCTCGACATTGCCGTCGCGATTGTCAATCTTCACCTTGCCGCCGGCATTTTCAACGGAGACGTCGTAGCGATTGGTGCGCAAATTCAGATTTCCGGGCGCGTC